>JAPLUH010000530.1 GCA_026397675.1 Verrucomicrobiota bacterium | reverse complement strand
GATGGGTTCGCAGGGGCTTCCGGGTGACGTAGACCTTTTTCTGGACCGGGTGGCCAGTCCCGAGTGGTCGGCCCCGGCGCCTCGCATGGTTCGTGCCTTTCTCGAGGCGGCGGCCCGCTCTGGCAAGGCGGTGGTTTCCTGGGAGTCGGAGGAGCGCCTGCAGAAGCTGTTTCGATCCGCCATTGTCCGTTCTGCTGAGGAAGGGCTGCCAGAGGCCGATCGGGTCCGGGCAGTGGAGTTGCTCGCGGTGGGTCGTTCTGGCGAGGTGGTAGAACCGTTGAGCCGGTTGCTGCTGACGGACTCACCCCGCGTTCGTGCGGCGGCCATCCAGTCCTTGGGGCGGTTGAACGATCCGGGCGTGGCCGAACGGCTTCTCAAGCCATGGAAGACTTACCGGGCTGAGGATCGGGCGGCCGTGGTGGCGTTGCTCGCCAATCGCCCTGAGCGGGCCCAGGCGCTGCTAGCGGCGGTAGAACGAGGTGACGTTGGCCCCGCGGCGATCCCCGCGGCCACAGCCCGAAGCCTTCAGGCCCATTCGAACCCCGCTGTGGCGTCGGCCGCGCTGCAATGGCTCCCAAAGGAACCCTCCAGCGCCGATACTGTAGCCGCGCTTCAAGCGGCCTTGACCTTATCCGGTTCAACGGCCCGGGGAGGCCTGATCTTCCTTGAACGCTGTGCGGCCTGTCACCGTGCCGGTTCCGAGGGTCATGCCGTGGGGCCGGATTTGGTGACAGTGCGCACGGCGGGAAAGGCTAAATTGCTCACGAGCATGGTGCAACCGCATGCCGAGGTGGCCCCTCAATACATCGCCTTTGTAGTGGAAACACTGGACGGTGAAACTCACTCAGCCTTGATCACCCGGGAGACGCCGACGCATGTGACGTTGCGCCTCGGCGGCGGTCAGGAGCTCACTCTGGAGCGTCGAGCGGTCCGTTCGATGCGCAGCTCGGGGCAATCGCTCATGCCCGAGGGTCTCCTTTCGGGATTGTCCCTGGAGGCGGTGGCCGATGTGTTGGAGTTTGTTTCCAATGCTCCGGCTTCAGTGTCGCTTCCCTCAAAACCATGAATGCCCCGGTGCCGATCGCGGTCTGTTTCATTTTTCCCATGTTCAGGAACTCTTTATTTTTTACGGCCCTCGGATTGCTGGTCCACACGGTGGTTTTAGCCGGTGCTGCAAATCCTGATTGGTTGATCGATCCATCGCCGTATCGGGCACGGGTTCAGGTTGCTCCGGATCGCCCCGAGCTCGTTCTCGACAACGGTCTGCTGCGGCGTGTTATTCGCATCGAGCCTAACGCGGCTACGGTTTCGTTGGAGAATCGCATTAGCGGCGAGTCCCTGATCCGCGGGGTGAAGCCGGAAGCCGTGGTGGAGCTCAACGGCAAACGATTCGAGGTCGGGGGTCTTCAAGGGCAACCCAACTACGCCTTCCTCAGACCCGAATGGGAGGGGCAACTCAAAGCGCGGCCCGAGGCGTTTCGCTTCGTGGGTCATGAGATTGGAGTCCCTCAGGAACGCATGGCGTGGAAACGCGTGCGTCATCATGCGCCCGGGGTCCAATGGCCGCCGCGGGGAGTGACTCTGAGGCTCGATTTTGAGGCACCGTCGTCATTGGTCTCCGAACCGTCACTCCGCGGGCTCCGGATTTCAGTGCACTACGAATTGTACGACGGCATTCCCTGCTACTCGAAGTGGTTGACCGTGAGCAACGGAACGGCCTCGGCGGTGACGATCAACCGTTTTTCTAGCGAGGTGCTTGCGGCCGTCGAGCGGGTTTCAGAAGTGGATGAGCTGTCGGTGGGGCTGACGCCTCCCAACTTCCATGTCGAGACCGACATGTCGTTTGGTGGAATGACCGGGGCGGGGGCCAATCGGCGTTCCTATCGGTGGCTGACGGATCCTGAGTTTCATTCCCAGGTCAATTACGAGAAGAAGACCCCTTGCTTGCTGGATGTGGGGCCCGATCTGGGACCCGATCAGACAGTGGCTCCCGGGGCTACCTTCGAAACCTACCGGGCCTGGATCTTGCCGCAGGACAGCACGGACCGCGAGCGGTGTGGTCTGGCCGTGCGGCGTATGATGCGCACGGTGGCTCCCTGGGTGACCGAGAACCCGCTGATGATGCACGTGGTTTCTTCGCACGGACCGACGGTCACCAATGCCATCGACCAGTGCGCGGCGACCGGCTTTGAGATGCTTATTCTCAGCTTTGGCAGCGGCTTCGACATGGAGAACGAACGCCCGGAAACCTTGCAGAAAGCCAAAGCCTTCTCGGCCTATGCGCGGAGTCGGGGCGTGGAAATCGGGAGCTATTCTCTCTTGGCCTCGCGCAGCGTCGGTGGTGGGAATGACGTGGTCTTGCCTGCCGGGCTTAAGCCGGTGTTTGGGAATTCGCCCTGCCTCCAAAGCCAGTGGGGCACTAATTACTTCCGCCGATTGTACGAGTTCCATCGCCAGAGTGGTTTCACCCTGCTGGAGCACGACGGTTCGTATCCGGGTGACCCGTGTGCGTCCACGAACCATCCGGGGCACCGACGCTGGGAGGATTCCCGCTGGAACCAGTGGGTGGAGATTCGAGACTTCTACCGTTGGTGCCGGGGTCAGGGCTTCTACCTGAACGTGCCCGATCACTATTTTATGGCTGGTTCCACCAAAACTGGCATGGGCTACCGAGAGGTGAATTGGTCGTTACCACGGGAACAGCAAGTCATTCACACCCGTCAGAACATTTATGACGGCACTTGGGAAAAAACCCCGAGCATGGGGTGGATGTTTGTGCCGCTGACCGAGTACCAGGGCGGAGGAGCCGCGGCGACCATCGAGCCTTTGTCGGAGCATCTGGACCATTATCGGCGCATGCTGGAGAGCAATCTCGCTCTTGGAGTTCAGGCCTGTTATCGCGGGCCGCGCCTCTTTGACAGCGAAGTGACCCGGTCCATGGTCAAAGGCGAAGTGGATTGGTTTAAGGCGCACCGAGACATTCTCGAGAGCGACCTGATCCATGGCCGACGGGCCGACGCTCGGGATCTGGACTGGATGCTCCACGTGAATCCCTCCTTAAAAGAAAAAGGGATGCTAGTGGTCTTCAATCCATTGAATGAACCGGTCCGCAAGGTGTTGAAACCTAATCTCTATTATACTGGATTGACCCAGACCGCGCGATTGCGGGAGCGCGGTGGCAAGGCGCAGCGCCTGCCGGTGGGTCGTGACGGTCGGGTGGAGGTGAGCGTGACTGTGGCAGCTCAGGGCATGAACTGGTGGGTAATCGAATGAAGAACTTCGGTTTGAACGATTTGTGGGCGTCTCGATGGTTTCGGGTGCTCGGGTTTGTAGCCGTTTTTGGATGGGCCCTAGGGGTGCCATTTCTGTTGGCTCAAGGAACCAACTCGTCGGTCCCCGCTACTTCAGAAACCGAGGGTGCCCGTGGACGTGATCTCTACCTCAAGAACTGCTTTGCCTGCCACCAGATGCGGGGTCAAGGGATCCCGGGAGTCTTTCCGCCACTCGCTGGCTCCGACTACCTCTTGGCCGACATCGATCGAGCCATCCGGATCGTCTGTGATGGATTGAACGGCGAGATCACGGTCAATGCGCGTCGGTACGCCGGTGTGATGCCGCCCGCCATTTTGCAAGACGAGGAGGTGGCCTCTGTTCTTAACTACGTTCTCCGCAATTGGGGCAACGCAGGCCCTGAGGTGACTTCCGAGCA
>JAPLUH010000109.1 GCA_026397675.1 Verrucomicrobiota bacterium | reverse complement strand
GCGGAGGGACGATGTTGACGACTTTAGGCGGAGGCGGAGGGGCGACTGGCTTGGCGGCCGGCGGCTCAGGCGTGCGGGCCGGGCTCGACGGAGCGGTCGACGGAGGTGTCGACGTCGCCAGGGGTCGCGGGGCTTCAGTCACGGCCACGGCATTGGTCCGCTGGGTGGGTGCCACCGGGGCGGCCGGTCGGCCGGGTCTCTGCGGAACTAACGGCGTCGGTGCATTGGTGCTGACTAGGGCGGTGGGCGGAGTCGCCGGGGTTTCCCACTGGCGGATCAACTCCTGCACGGCGGCGCTTTGAGGAGCGCTCGGGTTGACCGCGAGCCATCGGCGATATTGGGCCGCCGCGGACCGTCGATCCCCTTGAAGCTGATGGGCGACACCCAGGTTGAAGAGAGGCGTGGTGGCGGCCGGGTCGAGGCTGAGAGCGTATTGGAAACAATTGACGGCATCCTTGAAGCGCCGTTTCCGCAGACTCAGTAGGCCCCGGCTATTCCAACTGTCGGCACTAATGGTTCCTGTTGGTTGGATGGTGGCGAAGGAACGCTCAGCATCGTCCCAACGACCGGACTGAAACTGCACTTGAGCAAGAACCTCCCAGACAGCCGCGTCTGTGGGGTGGGCCACCAAGTAGGCCCGCAAGCCCTTCTCGGCATCCAGCAGCTCACCGCGTTCGAGGTGGGTAATGGCCAGATTGTAGGTGGCCTCGATCCGATTACGGTCGACCTCTAGCGCTCGCAAATAGGCCCGCCGGGCCTCGTTGGTCTTGCCGCTGGCGTGGTAGGCAAGCCCCAGGTGATTGAGAGCCGGGGCATTTTGCGGAAGATCCAAGGCGGCCCGCTCGAGCAATGGAATGGCCTCGGTTGACTTGCCGATCTGGAGCAAACGATCTCCCTCGATCAACGCCCGTTCTCCCGAGGGACTGCATCCGGCCATAATCAGGCTCAATGTGACCATCGAAGCCTTGCCGAGGGAACCGGGTGAGGGGTGTCGTTTCGGGTTCCCGTGGGCGTTCATCCGTGGAGCTGGAGAGAAGCGATGTTTGGCTGAGACGTGATCCGTGTCATCGGAGACGTCGATCGTGGTGGGCGCGACAGGACTTGAACCTGCACAGCTTTCGCCAATGGATCCTAAGTCCATCGTGTCTGCCAATTCCACCACGCGCCCAACGCCGACGTCGGCACTCCGCTGCAGGAGTGCGTTCCCCCATTGCTAGGCCGCCAGCCGTGTTTTGGCAAACACAGGCTCTGGCCTAAATCACTATTTCTTGAGGAGAGCGTACTCCATGGAGTCCACCAGCGCCTCCAGCGAAGCGGTGATAATATTCTCGCTCACGCCCACCGTACCCCACTCGCGCTTGCCATCGGTGCTCTGGATGAGCACGCGGGTCTTGGCTCCGGTTCCGGCGACGCCGTCAAGGATCCGCACCTTGTAATCGGTCAGGGTCAGCGTTCGGATTTTGGGGAACGACTTGGCCAGCGCCGAGCGCAGAGCCCCATCCAGAGCATTCACCGGACCATCGCCCTCGGCCACCGTGTGATGGACTTGATTGCCCACCCGCACCTTGACGGTGGCTTCACACACCGACTGCGGACCGTTGGCCCGCATCGAGACATGGTAGCCGTCGACGTTGAAGAGCAGCTCGGGATTGTTGTCGAGCACCCCGCGGATGAGCAACGCTAAGGACGCCTCGGCCGCCTCGTATTCGTACCCGGCGTTTTCCCGGTCCTTGATCTTGGAGGTGATGGCCTGGGTCTCCGGTTGGCTCGCGGTCAGCTTGAAGCCCAGCTCGGCGGCCTTCACCAAGATGTTGGTGCGTCCGGACATGTCACTGACGAGCACGCGGCGGTGATTACCCACCGACTCTGGGGTGATGTGCTCGTAGCTGCGAGCCACGCGCTCGATGGCGTGCACGTGGATGCCGCCCTTGTGAGCAAAGGCGGTTTGCCCGATCCACGGTTGGCGCGGGTCGTGGCGCATGTTGGCAACACCATCCACAAATTCGGACAACTCCTTGAGCTTGGGCAGAGACTTGGCCGGCACGCCCCGGAATCCCATTTTGAACTGCACGATGGGGATCACGCTGGTGAGGTTGCAATTACCGGTGCGCTCGCCGTAGCCGTTGATCACGCCCTGAATTTGGGTGGCACCGGCCTCGAGGGCAGCGATGCCATTTGCCACGCCCAGTCCACAGTCGTTGTGGGTGTGAATGCCCAGGGGAGTATTGAGCTTGCCCTTAGCAAAAGCGGTGATGCGCGCGATTTCCGACGGCAGGCATCCGCCGTTGGTATCGCACAGGCAGATGATATCGGCACCGGCCTGCTCGGCCGCCTGCCACGTGGCCAGCGCGTACTCGGGCTCATCCTTGAAGCCGTCGAAGCTGTGCTCGGCGTCGTACACCACGGTTTTTCCGTGGTCTTTCAGGAAGCGGATCGTGTCGCCGATCATGCCGATGTTCTCATCGGGTTTGGCGCGGAGCACCTCGGTGACGTGCAAGAGCCAGGTTTTGCCCACGATAGTGATCACCGGCGTCTCGGCATCGAGAAGCATGCGGATTTGCTCATCGTTCTCGACCGCCACGCCCTTGCGGCGAGTGAAGCCGAAGCTGGCGATGCGAGCGTTCTTCCACTTGCGGCGCGCGGCCTGCTTGAAGAACTCCAGGTCCTTCGGATTGGAACCCGGCCAGCCGCCCTCGATATAATGAACCCCGAACTGATCGAGCCGCTCCGCGATCCGCAGCTTGTCGGAGAGCGAGAAATTGATGCCCTCGCCCTGGGAACCATCCCGGAGCGTGGTGTCGTAGATTTCGATCTGCTTTGGCTTCATGAATGAGATCTCTGTCGTGGTGTCGTGGAGTGCGGCGTGAGGGGAATATCAAAAAACCCCGTTCCGGCATGCGGAACGGGGCTTCTTCCCAGGCGTTCAACAGTACCGGCTCTCGGATCGTCCCGGAATCTTCCGGATTCCGATCTGCTCGATCTGCCCGATCAATCCGATTGCCTGAATGGAGAGGTTGAAACGCATGGCACTTCGACCCTCAACAAATGCCAGACCCCGCCCCGCCACGCAAGGCGCGGATTTCGAGGAAGGCGCTGGGTACGGGTTGCTGTCCAGGTCGGAACTCGGATTGCGGGAGCCGAGGTCCGAGGCCGGGTAGGGTAGGCCGCCCGAGTCCTGGTCTTGGCGGAGGGCCCGCGTGCCGTGCGCCGAACAGTGAACCCGATTCGCGACCGCGACGAGCTGGAGATGCTGGAGGTGCCGGAGATGCTGGCGATGTTGGAGGTGCTGAAGGTGCTGAAGGTGCTGAAGGTGCTGAAGGTGCTGAAGGTGCTGAAGGTGCTGAAGGTGCTGAAGGTGCTGGAGG
>JAPLUH010000487.1 GCA_026397675.1 Verrucomicrobiota bacterium | reverse complement strand
CAGAAAAACGAAAAACCCCCTGTGTTTACAGGGGGTTTAGAGGTGAAAGAGGATGGAGCGGGCGACGGGATTCGAACCCGTGACAACTAGTTTGGAAGACTAGTACTCTACCGCTGAGCTACGCCCGCGTTCCAGTGAGAGAAACATTCCTGATTCCTCGGATCATTTCAAGCCCCGCGTGGTTGACGGTTCTAAAAAAATGATTTTGCGGGATGAACCGAGGCCGTGGATCTCAGCGGTTCCCGCGGTTCAGTTGGGCTCTTTCAACCGCAAAATACTGGGGCATGAGCGATCCCGATAACGGGCGCTTTCTGGTAGCCTTTACGCGTTGGGGCCTTAGGGGATGGGTATCGGAACCCGTCGTTGGGCTTCAGAGGGGCTCCGCTGCGATTTTTTCCACCAGAATTTTGAGCCAATGGGCAGCCTCCGCCTTGGCTTCGGTGGCGGGTGCCAGCGTGGGGACGATGGCTCCGAGTCGTTGGAAGAACGTGGTCGGCGGCTCCGCGGCGGTCGGTGCTTCTACGACACCGGCCAGGCCCCAGCAGGGCTTCGAGCGTTGGCGGCAGAGCAGGGCGATTTGGCCGGTGCCTTTGCCCATATAGGTCTGGGAATCGATGGATCCTTCGCCGGTGACGATGAGGTCCGCCGTGTCGATCTCGGCGATGAGGCCCGTGTGCCGAGCCACAATTTCGAATCCCGATTCTAGGGTGGCTCCGAGAAATAGGCGCAGTCCGAAGCCCAACCCGCCAGCCGCTCCGGCCCCGGGTAATTGGTCGAAGCGGGTCCCTTGGGTGTTGGCCGCGAACTCGGCCAGTCGATCTAGTGCGGCGTCGGCGATCGGCAGGTCTTCGGGGCGAAGCCCTTTCTGGGGCCCATAAACACGGCTGCAACCCCGGGCACCCAACAACGGGTTGTCGACATCAACCGCCACTGTGATGGGGAGCGGGAAGGGGGATTCGGGCGGTGCCCAATGATGCAGTCGGTCGAGGTGGATCCAACGCTCGATGGGGTGGCCAGCCTTGTCGAAGAATTCCCATCCGAGGGCCCGAGCCATGCCGAAGCCGGCATCGTTGGTGGCGCTGCCACCGATGCCCATGAGCACCTCGCAGGCTCCGGCGTGCTGGGCAGACTTCAGCACAGCACCGAGGCCGGCGGTGTCGAGTTCGAAGGGGTGGAATCGGCCCGGCGGGAGTTGCGCAAGCCCGACGATGGCGGCCGACTCGATCAGGGCGCGCCGGGAATGCGGATCGTACCACCAATGCGCTTGGATGGGACGATGGGCTGCATCAACGGTCTCCACGGTTCTGCGCTCAGCATCCAGGCGCTCGGCCAAGACCGATCCGAAGCCGTCGCCGCCGTCGCTGATGGGCAGCAGGGTGAGCGTGTCGTCGGGTCGAACGCGTCGCCATCCCTCGGCGATGGCATGGGCTGCTGCTGCGGCGGTGAGGGTGCCTTTAAACTTGTCGGGAACGATGAGGACGCGGAGCGGCATCGACCGCGAGGGTGGTCCGCACGGGGGCCTCTCGGCAAGTTGGGGGACGGCGAATAGAGAATCGAGAATCGAGGGACGGGGAAGAGTCCGATAGCTCGGTCGAGCTGCCTCAGGGCACCATCTTGAGATGCATCGACTTCAGGTCGAACCAGACTTCGCCGGCATGGGCGCGAATCTCGGCCACCAATTCGATGTCGCGCGGGTCGTGGATTTGAAAGGAGTGAACGAATTCGGTCCACTCGGTGTCGCCGGTAAAGAGTCGGGCGTGCTCGCCGCCACTGAGTCGAAAGGATGCACCGCCCGGGTAACGTTGATCCGGGGCCGCCTGCACGCCTCGGGTGCGAATGCGGCCGCGCACCTCGTACTTGCCGATGGGTAGCCGGATCATGGCTCGGAACGAGGCGACGGAGTCCGGCGCTTGTGCCTGGATGTAGAGGGTGTCGAGGTCTCCGAGTTGAGCGGGCTCCATCTTGACCTGGCCGCGCTGATAGCGGGGTTGCCACCGCGCGAGGGCCGTGACGCCACCGACCTCGAAGCGGATGGGCTTGGGCTGTGATTCGAGGCGCGACTTGGCAATTTCGATACGGCGGAAGGCGCGGTCTTGAAAGGAGTGAATGGCTTCGCTGCGCCATTCCCGCTGATCCTGCGGCAGCGACTGGATCATGGGCATGAGGCGAGCGCCGACGCGTTTGAAATGGGCGTCGAGGATCTCTGTCGTGAACACGTCTCGGAGCAGGCGATCGATCTCCGAGTAGAAGCGGTCGCGGTAGGCCGGCACATCGAACAATTGCCGGGACAATAGGCCGCCGCCCGGGAGCTCCAGGTCCTTCCCGATGTTCCCCAGCAATTGGTCCATGCCGTGCGGTTGGAAGGTGGCTTTGCCGGTGCGGGGTTCGAAGTAAATGCGGTAGTTGTTCCGGTTGTTGCCGTATCCGTCCCAATCCACGAGCAGGGCCTGAAGAGCCGACTCGGTGATGAAGCGATCGACATTCAAGATCGATTCCAGAGCGGTCTCACGTCGACGGAGGTCGCTGAGGTCGGCCGCATCGCGGAGTTTTTGAAGGTCCTTGTAATCGAGCGGGCCGTCGCCGGTGTCGCGGTCGAGGTCTTGGTCGATGTCGCGGACGAATCCGCCGTCGTAGAAATTGCCCGAGGGGTCGGGATAATGGCGGCGCAAAAAGCTGCGGTTGTAGCCTTCTTTGAGCACATAGGGGCCGAGTTCGCGGCCATCGAAACTGACGAGCGCCTGGGTGGCCCGGGCAGTGGGGATGCCCACCTTTTGGTAGAGGTGTCGGCCGAGTTGCTCGCTCAGGAGAGACGGATCTTGGACGGAGTTGTTGAGATGGATTTTGTCCATCCCGCTGAACCGCTGGCCAGGGGTGAGCTTGTCGAAGTTGAGCGTCAGGGCGGGGTTGTCGTCGACGCCCCGGGTGCTGCCGGCCGACCCTTTGACATGCACGAGCACCTTTTCAAAGCGGTTGGTGCCCACGGTCACGGTCGCCTGGACGGGGCTGCGAGGGTTGTCTCGCAACTTCTGAATCTCGGCCGGTGCGAAGGTGATGACAAACCGTTGGATGGGTCCGCTGAAGAGCCCTTCGGCCGCGGCGTCATCGGCCATCTGGCGGGCCCGTTTTGAACCGGGCTTGGGAGGCTGGGTTGTCGCCTGAGAGTTTGCTGGGCTCGGCCCTGGAGCCTCGGCGCCAAATACGGGCCGTGTCACCGGTTCCCCAATGAGGAAACCAGCCACCGTTAAGATCAAAATCCGGCGAGCCATCACAGGCACCAGCGTTGACTGCTGGGTTCAGAGTTCAAGCCGAAGGATGTGACAACCTCGTAAATCTCTGTCCCGACGGGGTCACTTCAGCTTTAGGAGCTCTTCGGCGATTTGTACCGCATTGAGAGCAGCCCCCTTGAGCAGTTGGTCGCCGCAAATCCAGAAGGCCAGGCCGTTCTCTAGGGCGCAGTCCATGCGAATTCGGCCGACGGCACAGTTGTCCTTTTCGGAGGTGTGCAGGGGCATCGGGTATTGGGAGGCCGACGGGTTGTCCACCACGTCGAGGCCCGGGGCCTTGAGCAGGACCGCACGGGCAGCTTCAACGGTGATGGGCCGGTCGAATTCAGCACTGACGGCCACGGAGTGAGAGCGGTACACGGGAACACGCACGCAGGTGACCGAGGCCTTGAAACCCGGGTGATGCATGATTTTGCGTCCCTCGTTCTCGAGCTTCATCTCTTCCTTGGTATAGCCGGAGTCCAGGAACGAATCGACCTGCGGCAGGACGTTGAAGGCGATTTGGTGCGGGTAGACCTCGCGGGTCACTGGTTGGCTGCGCACAATTTGGCCGACTTGCTTCTCCAGCTCTTCGATGGCCTTGGCGCCGGTGCCGGAAACGGCCTGGTAGCTCGAGGCGAAGATGCGCTTCACGCCGAATGCCTGGTGCAGCGGGTACAAGGCCATCAGGCTAATGGCGGTGGTACAGTTCGGGTTGGCGATGATGCCCTGATGCGAGGCCACGTCGGCCGCGTTGATCTCAGGAACGACCAGCGGGACGGTCGGGTCTTGGCGGAAGTAGCTGGAGTTGTCGACCACCACGCAGCCGGCCTTGACCGCAGACGGGGCGTAGTCGCGCGAAATGGATCCGCCGGCGCTGAAGAGAGCGATGTCGATCCCGGCGAAGGCGTCATGGGTCAACTCCTGGACGGTGATTTCAGTGCCCCGGAAGGTGAGCTTTTTGCCGACCGAGCGGGCCGAGGCCAGCAGGGTCAATTTGCCGACAGGGAAGTTGCGGCGCTCTAGGGTCCGGATCATCTCGATGCCGACGGCACCGGTGGCGCCGACGACGGCCACATGGGGACTGCTCTTCATAAAGTAGGGGCCGGATAGTGGTCCCGGATCGGCCCCTGTCGAGAGGGAAGCGCCAATTGGGCGTTCCGATTCTCCTCAGGGACGCAGGCTGCGGGCGTTGAGGCGCAGGAAGATTGGAATGCCTGGGGCGGTCGAAACCCGGCCCCAGAATTCTACGGCCCGTCCGTCGCCAAGGGGTTGTTGGAGAAAACGGGTGGCTGGCTGCCAGGTGCGCAAGTCCGAGGAACTTTCGACATGGAGTACGACCTCGGTGGCCCGTAGGTCGCGGGGTACCTGGAGCACAATCCGCCCCGAGGCGTCGATTTCCGGAAACCATCGACCCGGCGATGCGGGGTCATCCGTCTTGGAGCCCAGGGCGTATTCTAAGAGGTTGGGGAGACCATCTCCGTCAGGATCGGCCGCGGCGATGCCGGTGAATCCGATGCCGTCGGTGGTTCCAGGGCTGCCTTCAGGCAGGGCACTCGCCCGCCAGGCCAACGGGTCGGAGAGGGAGCGCTCCGGATCGGCTAAGATAAGAGTCCATCCCAATCCCGCGGGCTGGGGCCAGGCATCGGATCGATCGTAGGCTGCTTCGCTGAGCTTGAGGCCGCGGGCATCGGACAGAGTGAGAGTTTCGCCGCCATTGTTGAGGCTGCCCCGGTAGATGCCAGCCACCGGCACGTCGATCCCGAATCGCTGGCGGAACCCGAAGACGTTTCGAACCAGCACTCGACGCTCACCGGCGGCCAGCACCTCGTCGCGGTCGGAGGGAAAGCCAAAGTCGATCCCGTCGGTAAAGGCGCACCCACGCAGGTTCACGGCCCGCGTCGAAATATTCTGAAGCTCCAGGTACTCGGTGTCGCTGGGGCCTGAGGGTTGGACATTCAGCGCGCTGAACACGACCTCGCCCGGCACCACGGGGTTGGTACCCACTTGGAAGAATGCTGAGTTGAGCGCCGACCAATTGGAGCCGGAACGCGCGCGCAGTTTCACCAGGGTGCTGCGATCGAGGACGGGCAGGGTGCCTCCGACGGCACCGCCCACGACGGTGGCGTTGAGTTCGAGATCGAAGCTGGCGTCGCTGGAGGAGACCGCCGATTGGTGGAGTTCCACACTGAGGACGTGGTCTCCGGAGGCCAAGGTGCTCAGGTATAGCGGGATTTCGACGAAGCCCTGGCCATCGTCCGAAGGGTTGCTGGCGAGTGTATTGGCCAACACCGTTCCGGTGGGCATAGAGCTTCGGGTGATTTCCCGGCCATCGAGATAGACGATGGCACCGTCATCGCGTTTGAGACGCAGTTGAAGGCCTGTGACGACTGTGTTGGCAGCCACGGAGAAGCGCTTGCGAAAGTAGGCGGTGACCCATTTCTGGGCGGCGTTGGGTCCAAACGGGATCACAGTGGCCTCGTCGCCCTCGCCGTAGCCCAGTTGTGCGGGGCCCTCGGACCAGGTGGAGTCGACAAAAGATGGGTGTTTCCAGTTGGTGATCGACCACAACCCGGTCCCGGCGACCGCTGCGCTGGAGCCGAGACCCACCTCGTCGGTGTACCAGCGCCACCGGCTTCCGGCGGGCACCAGGGTGAGCAGGCTCTGGCCGGTGCCATAGCTCTGGGCCTTCGGAGATACCTGTCCGCCGGGCAGGCGCGGATCGGAGCCGTCAGTGGTGTAGAGCACCGTGCCCGTCGTGGGTCCGATGATGCCGAGGGTAAAGCCGTTGGAGACGACGCCTCCATTCTGAGTGAGTCGGGGCGCGGCCACCGACGGATAAAATCCGGCCGAACGCCACTGTCCGATCACCTCGGTGGTGCGTCGGGCGAGCCAGTTCGTTCTGGCGTAGTCGCGCCGCTGAGCCCAGACGGCGGGCGTCAGGTAGTTCCAGCGGGCTGATTCGGTGAGGAAGGGTCGGGCGAGTTCATCGGAGCGGGCCTGGAGTCGGGCGATGACCCGTTCGGATGTCAGCGGGCCGCCGTTGAAGAGCGCCCGGTGGATGTGGTCGGCCAAGAGAGTGCGAAACTCCGGATCCCCCTCGGCAACGAGCTTGGAGAGCAGTCCTCCTGGGCCGTCGCCAGGGCCTCGGGCTGCACTGGTGCGCTGGGTGCGGTCGTCGGCGGCACAATACCAAGGGCCGCAGAACCAGCCGTCGGAGTCGTTCAGGAGAAACTTCATGCCACTGCCCAGCACCGTGGGCCCGACGGCGCGGTACTCGTCCTCGCTGCCACCGAACATCCACATAAGCATGTAGTCGATGTATTGGGGCACATCGAGCCAACCTCGGACCTCACGGTACGAACCACGCAGGCTTTTGATGCGTTTCCAGACGGTGCCGTCGCCATCGTAGGGAGTGCCCGGGTCGGCCCATCCACCGACGTTCCAGTTTCCGTTGATCGATTCGTAGTCGTTCTTGTCGCCGCCCAGGTAACTGGCGTGCATCGAGGCTCCCCAACGTTCGCGCAAGTGGTAGACGCCCCAATAAATACCGTTGATGTAGAGGTGTACGAAGCGGCCATGGGGATTCAATTGGCCCATCTCTAGGAGCGTGTCGTCTGTGACGGGATTGGAGAGATAGAATCCCCGCATGGCCATGTCATGGGACCCGCTGCGCAGTTCGAGTTGGTCGAATTCCTCGACGGGGGCTAGCCCGCGATCGAAGCCATCAAAGAGAGGGTGCTTGAGTTTCGCAGCTCCGTATTGGGCCCGGAAATAGAGGCGGAAGCTCTTCTTAGCGAAGTCGGTGAAGGCTCCGCCGAAGCGTTGGATACCGCAGTCTTCTTGAATGCCGGGCTTGCCGTTGTTGCCGATCCATTCGAAGGAGGTCCCTACTTCGGTGGTGTCATTAATCGTCTCGCGGGAGGCGAGGCTAATGCTGGGCAGGTCGGTGAGGGACGCCTTGAGTTGGGGGGCGTAGGTGGGGTCTTTGGTGATACTGGTCCGCATCAATGGATTGGCCAAGATGTCGGTCGCAAACAGGTAGGTGTGCGAATCGACATCCGTCGGAGCCCACCCTTCCCGAAAGGCTGCCGCCCGGAGCGTGGTGGTGTTGCTGAGGGTGATGGGGCCGTTGTAGATGAGGCCGCTGGTAGGGCTTGGGGTGCTGCGATCCACTGTGTAGCGGATCACCGCTCCGGGAGTCGTCGAAGTGATGACCACTGCGATCGGCGCGCTCTGGAAGCCACGGTCCACGCTAAAGGACGTGTCGGCCACGATGCCTGCGAAGCTGGGGCCGTTGGTGTTGCCGGGTGTCGGTGTCCGAAAGAACCCCCAGGCGCCGTTGGTGCCGAGGCCGTAGCTAATGTCTGGCCGCTGGGGAGGGAAGGTCTTGATGGTCGGGAAATTGGCCGGGATTTGTTGGATCACCGTTTTTCCATCCGGGGCCAGCAGGGTTAGCAGCTCACCTCCGGCGCTCAACTTGAAGTCGGTATGCAGCGGTGCGGTTGGGTCGCGATGATCTTTGCCCGAGGCGAAGACGATGAGGCGACCGAGGGCTGGGATTCGTACCGCCGGGAATCTCCAGTGTGTGGGCTGCGTGAGATCGTCGGTGAGTTGGAAACCGTCGAGATTGAGGCGGTAGGGGTTCGGGTTGCTGAGCTCGATCCAGTCCGAGGGGTCTCCGTCGTCGTCTTGCAGGCCTTTACGATTGTTGGCCAA
>JAPLUH010000490.1 GCA_026397675.1 Verrucomicrobiota bacterium | reverse complement strand
TCGGAACTCTTGGCTGCGCTCCAGCAGGCTAAACGGCGGGGTGTTCGAGGCGGGGCGATCTATGACTTCATGCACCTTGTAGCAGCCCGCAAGGCCGGCGTGGAGAAGCTCTACACCCTTAATGTCCGCGACTTTCAGCATTTGAGCATTGATGGCGACCCTGAAGTGCGGTGTCCGTGACGCGCATTGATGGCGCAGGCACTGTGGTGGTGGAATGGCGCAGGGTTTTGCCTTGTCGTCGTCATGGTCAGCAAATGCTTTTCAAGGCGGTGCCAGTTGGGCGCGAACACCCGGTAACACGGGTTACCAACCAGCTTCAGGGGACGGATTTCATCACCTGTCCGGTTCGTGTCTCGTAGAGCTGGATGCACGGAGACGTGCACGTCCGGTTCGAGAGATTCTTTTGGCAATAATCCCGGGAATCGCAGTGGGTCGGAGTCATCGCCAGTTTCTAGCTTTGGGCTGGAAACGGCCTGGTTCGCGGCCGACTGAACCCCCGCTACGCCAGCGGCACATCCGTGGGGAAGAGGAGTGTTAAGGGGATTTCTGTCTGTGGATTGGGGGGGGGATCAGTGGTCTTGTGGGAATGGGTTTCAATGTTTCTGGATCTGGTTTTGAACCTTGGAAGGAGGGCGGATTCGGATTTTAGTGGGTTGATGAACATGTGGTCGCGTAGAGATTTTTTGGGCACTTCGTCCTGGGCGATGGCTGGGGTGGCGTTTGGGGCGGCTGAGACGAAGACTGCTGGGGTGGTGGGAAGTCAGCTCTATGGCTGGGGGCAATATTACCAGCGTGAGGGCAAGGATATGAATGCCCACCTCGATGAGGTGTTCTCGGGTCTGCGGGATGCCGGCTATGATTATGCCGAGGGTAATCTGGATTCAGTGCACCCCGAAAAGAACGCCGAGTTTGCGGCCAAACTCCGGGCCAAGGGATTGCGTCCTGTGAGCTTGTACACGGGAGGTGCTCTTCACACAGATGGGGCGGATGGCGTTGTTGAGCGCTTGGTGGCGGGTGCCAAGGTGGCTGCCAAATCGGGGTTCGAGGTGATCGTGTGCAACGTGGATCCCATTGGTCGTGAAAAGACCGATGCGGAGTTGGTCAATCAGGGTCGGGCACTAGGCCGGTTGGGCCATGAGCTGAAGTCCCTGAAATTGCGACTCGGCGTGCATCATCACACTCCGGAGCTGGGCCGTCAGGGGCGCGAGTATCATCACAATTTTGCGGTGACTCGGGCCGGCGAGGTAGACTTTTGCATCGATACTCATTGGATGTACCGGGGCGGTATTGTGCCGATGGATGCGCTGCGACAGTACGGGGAGCGAGTGGTGTCTTGGCATTTGCGTCAGAGCCGGGGGCAGGTCTGGTGGGAAGACCTCGATCAAGGCGATATCGACTATTCCGAGATCGCCGCCTTCGCTAAATCTCGGAACTTGCCTCGGCGTTTTTCCGTGGAGCTGGCGCTGGAAGGGGGGACGAAGGTCACTCGGAATGCCGTTGAAAACCACCGCCGCAGCCGCGAATTCGTCCGGCGCGTGTTTGGGGTGTAGCAACGGTTTGGGAACACTCAGGTTCACGGCTTGTCCATAAGCCGTACCTGAGGCCTTTGACCGGGTTCGGTTCGGTTCGGAAGTGTAGGGCGGGAAGGGGATGATCGGCATCCGCGTGGGTCGAGAGATTCCGCGAGCCTGGGCCTACAGAAGGATGGGATGAGGGGTTTAGAATGCGTTTAGAGAAAACGCTCAATTAGCAACTGCCACTCGGTGCGCCCGATGCACCGTGGGTCACTTGTCGGCTTTGCGGGCGGCTTTCTCGGCCTTGGCGTTTTCTTCTAGGATGCGGGTGAGGCCTTCCGAGGGTTTGAGTCCCAAGGCCGTGGCCGCGTTCTTCACTGCGTCCGGTCCGAACTCTTTAGTTTTTTTGGACACGGCCAGGCGCACCGGCCAGTTCCGCGACCCATCCTGTTTTCGGGCGAGCCAGAAGAAACCCTCGACGCCACTCGGCCACGGTTCGCCGATGGACATCCACAATCGAACGGGCGTGTTGGCACCGATTTGGGCTCCCAATGGGGGTAATTGCCCGGCGGTGAGTGGCAGTTGCAACAATTGGCAACGCAACGCCGTTGGGTCGCGCGGCGAGACGCCGGCAGCCACAAAGGATTCGGATTCGCTCAGCAGCGCGGTGAGCCCATTACCGCTGGAGTCGGTGGGCCAGGTGAAGCGGACTACGTCGATGATGTTGGTTTCGAAGTCTCGTCCATCGCCGGGCAGGGTGACTTGAAGCGGAGAGCCTTTGAGCGGTATTTGAGGCAGGCCAGCCACTTCTGGGGCGGTAGGGCTTACCGAGGAGAAGGATTCGGGATGGTGCTCCAATTGAGAACGCATCAGGGCCACGGCGTCATCCAACGAGAGCACGTGGTGGACACGGCCGGTCACTGGGGTGGCGGGGTAATTGCGACGGGCAGGGGATGCCCCAAAGAATTGGTCGGCCGTGCTGCTGCGCGAGGCGCCGCCGGCCAGACGAATGGCGTGATTGAGGGCTTTGGCTAGGGCCTGGGCTTGGGCCTCGTCATCGACAGCGATCCAACCTGAGGAGACTGTGCGGGCGGGCATCTCTTCATTGGCGTCCTGCCATCGACGCACCCCGCTGACACGACCGGCATCGGTCATCCACACGGCAAAGGCCTGACGTTCGCCGGCAAACCACAACCGCACATGGGTGGCATCGGGATCTAAATCGGCCAGCGAAAATTCAGTCGACTCGCTGCGGTCCAGGCTGCCGGGGATTCCATCGGTGGCGGTGGTCCGGAAGCGCAAACGACGCCCCAGGACCTGGGCCAGTTTGACCCGGATGCGGCCGCCCCCGGCGATGTTTCGAAACTGACCATGCTCTTCGACCGTGCGGCGGATGAAGTCGATGGTTTCGTCGAACGTGGGTTCAGCCTGAGTGGTCGGGAGGCTCGCCAAGACTGCCAGCAACGCCAGCAACCAGCCCCCGATGGACGACCGAACGCCGGTGCGGGATGGTTGCATGGGATTGCCAGTACAGTGTGTGGTGCGAACGCAGCCTCAGCGCTTGAAGGCCAACGGAGAGGACTGAGGAGCAGCGGATCCTGAGGCCCCGGGCATTTCGTGGGCGCAGGGTTGATTGATGGGCACTTCGGGGATCCGACTGTTGGCACCCACGACGCCATTCTGAAGCAACCAGGCTTCCACCTCTTCGCCGGAAACGTCGGCCAGCATCTGGCCATTGATCTCGATGGTGGGCTGCTTGGTTTGGCCCGTTTTTTGGACCATTTCTTCGAAGAATTCAGAGCGATTGATGATGTCGCGCTCTTCGAAAGCGAGGTCGTACTTCTTGAAGACGGCGCGGACACCCGCACTCCATCCGCACGAGGGTTTCAAATAGGCAGTAATCGTGGGCTTTGACATAAAAATTCTTCGGGAACTTGGCAGTTATACTCGCAGGCGCAATCTGGGAAACGCGGGCTTAAGATCCACGAGACGAATCGTAGGCGAGCCAGGGTCCCAGCCAACGTTCCATCTCGGTCACTGGAAGAGACTTCCGGCGGGCCAGATCGGCGACTTGATCGCGCCCGAGCTTGCCCACTCCAAAGTACTTAGACTGGGGGTGAGCAAAATAAAGTCCACTGACGCTGCTGCCGGGCCACATGGCGCAGCTCTCCGTGAGTCGGATGCCAGTACGCTCCTCCACATCGAGGAGTGACCATAGTGTCCGTTTCTCGGTGTGGTCGGGGCTGGCCGGATAGCCTCCGGCGGGCCGGATCCCTCGGTAGCGTTCTTCGAGAAGGTCTTCGGCGCTGAGTTGTTCTTGAGAACCGTAGCCCCACTCCTTGCGGACCCGTTGGTGCAAGTACTCGGCAAAGGCTTCGGCCAGGCGGTCGGCCAAGGCCTCGGCCATGATGGCGTTGTAATCGTCGTGCGCGGCTTTGTAAGCGGCGACCACTTCGTCCAGTCCGATGCCGGTGGTGACCGCGAAGCCGCCGACATGGTCTTGGGATCCCTTGGGAGCCACAAAGTCGGCCAACGACCACTGGGGTGTTCCATCTTCTTTGACCACTTGCTGACGCAGCATGTGGAAGGTGGTTTGAACGCTGGAGCGGGATTCGTCGGTGAAGACTTGCACGGAGTCTCCATCGCGATTGGCCGGAAAAATCCCATACACTCCGCAGGCTCGGATACGCTTTCGGGCGATCAAGTCATCGAGCAGCGCTTGCGCATCGGCGAAGAGTTTTTGGGCCTCTTCGCCATACTTCTCATGCGTCAAAATGGCCGGGTAGCGCCCGCGCAGTTCCCAGGTGTGGAAGAACGGAGACCAGTCGATGTAGGGCCGGAGCGTTTCGAGCGGAACGTCTTCCAAGACGCGGATTCCGGTGAATTCGGGGTGAGGCAGGTCTGAGAAGTCGAACCGGGCGCCTTGACTGCGGGCCTGTTCCAAACTGAGCAGCGGCGTATTGGTCGCTGCATGGTTGTCACGGAGGCGTTGGTATTCGTCGCGGATTTGAGCCACGTAGGCGGGCTTCAGGTCCGGGTTGATGAGGTTACTCACCACCGGCACGGCGCGGCTGGCATCCAAGACGTGAATGACGGGCTGCGAATATCCCTGCGCAAGCTTGATGGCGGTGTGCGCTTTGCTGGTTGTGGCACCACCGATGAGGAGGGGTTGGCGCATGCCCAGGCGTTCCATTTCGCGGGCGACGTGGGCCATCTCATCCAGCGACGGAGTGATTAAGCCGCTGAGACCGATGACGTCCACCTGA
>JAPLUH010000556.1 GCA_026397675.1 Verrucomicrobiota bacterium | reverse complement strand
ACGCTGCTCGGTGCCATGGAAGGCGCTGGTAAATTGGTCGAAGACGACGAACTGCGCTCGGCCATGGCCGATCGCGGTCTCGGCACCCCGGCCACACGCGCCTCCGTCATCGAAGGTCTGGTCGACGAAGAATACCTGCATCGCAACGGCAACGAACTCCAAGCCACCGGCAAGGCGTTCATGCTCATCGCCTTGCTGCGCGGCTTGGGCATCGAAGAACTGAGCAAGCCCGAGCTGACGGGCGAATGGGAGCACAAGCTCAAGGAGATGGAGGCGGGCCGCTACACTCGGCCCCAGTTCATGCAGGACATCGCTGAGATGACCCGCCGCATCGTGGAGCGCACCAAGGCCTTCCAAGGTGATGAGGTGCCCGGCGACTTCGGCGATCTGCAAACCCCCTGCCCTAAGTGCGGTGGTAAGGTGAAAGAGAACTACCGGCGTTTCCAATGCTCCAGCTGCGACTTTAGCCTGCCGAAGTTCCTCGCCAGCCGCCTGATGGAAGGCAGCGAGATGGAGCAACTTGTTACTGCCGGAACCTACGGCCCGCTCCAAGGATTCCGTTCCCGCCAGGGTTTCCCCTTCGCAGCCGTCCTCAAGCTCGACGCCGAAAAGAAACTCGTTTTCGACTTCGGTGACGACAAGAAGGACGACGGCACCTCCGCCGAGGTGGATTTCACTGGCAAGGAACCCGTGGGTCAGTGCCCCAAGTGTCAGGCCACCGTCTTCGAGAACGGAATGAACTACGTTTGCGAGCGTTCCGTCGGGGCTGCCAAGTCGTGCGACTTCCGCACCGGCAGCGTCATCCTCCAGCAATCCATCGACCGGGCTCAGGTGGTGAAGCTTCTCACCCAAGGCAAGACCGACTTGCTCAAAGACTTCGTTTCCAAGAAAACCGGCCGGAAGTTCGAGGCGTTCCTGACCATGAAGGATGGCAAGGTCAGCTTTGAATTCGCGCCGCGGGAGAAGAAGTTTCCGGCCAAGGGCAAGAAGGTTGCCGAACCCGAAGCCAAGGTCGACTTCACGGGGCAGACGTCATTGGGCGCGTGCCCCAAGTGCAAAGGCAATGTGTTTGAGGGACCGACGTCGTGGGTCTGCGAACGCACTCAAGCTGACACGCGCAAGTGCACCTTCAAGGTGGGGCGCAAGATCTTGGATCAGACCGTTGAACGACCGCAGGTCGAGAAGCTCTTGCAAGACGGCCGCACCGAGGCTCTGAGCGGATTCGTCTCCAAGGCTGGGAAGAACTTCACGGCGCACCTGGTGCTCGGCCAACGGGGCAAGGTGGAGTTTGAATTCCCGGACCGCTGACTCGGGCTTATGCGATGACTGGCGAGGGATGAATCTCCGAGCTGGCCGCTCATCCCAGCGGCGCTAGGTAGGGATGAATCTCCGAGGCGCACCTCCCAATACCGGCGCTTTCGGAGAAATCGGCCTGCCTCGTGGATGGTCCTCTTTAATTTAGGCCGGGCGATCGATCGAAAAGCGGTCCCGAGTTCGCAGGTATTCGGTACCTCCCATACGGCCTACCAGGTCGAGCCGATCTGGATCGGGATATCCGTTGGAACCGATCACGGCATCGGCCACGTGCATCCGCACGATACGTCCCAGCACGATGTTGCCGCCGGCCGGGCCTTCGCTGACGCGAATAATGCGGTCCAATCGGCATTCAAAAGCCACCGTTACACTGGCCACCCGGGGTGGGCGGACCATCACCGAAGGCACCGCGGCCAACCCAAACCGCTCGAACTCGCTTTCCTCGAAACCCAGCATCGCGGACGTGGCATTCATAGCCTCAGCATCCGTGGCCGAGACCGTGTTCACCACGAACTCCCCGGTGGCCTCGATGTTCCGCAATGTGTCTTTGGGTGAACCATCCCGATGGTTGACCGG
>JAPLUH010000557.1 GCA_026397675.1 Verrucomicrobiota bacterium | reverse complement strand
CCGGATAAACAACCTGACGGAGCGGAAGATCGCTGGGCGCCAGACTGCCTCGGTGTATCTGAAGGAGCTGGTGAAGGTCGGCGTGCTGGAGGAACAAAGCGTTGGCCGGGAAAAGTTGTTCATCCACCCCAAGCTGATGGGATTGCTCACGCGGGAGCCGAACGAGTTCGCACCTTACTCAACACCGACCTGACCTCCCCTGGAAGAAAGGGTCGCGGAACGATTTACGAATAGGGCCCCAGCTCCATCCAGGTGAGGATGGTCCTCTTGCGGATGTGCGGAGCGCTCCTAAAAACCTCCTTGGAACGGCCGTGGCACCTCATGGGGGCGCTCAAAAAACTGCGTTGGCCGATTGTCATACAGTGTCATACGCCTGTACCCAGCGGCCGAAAAAAGCGCGCATTTTGCGCCCATTTTCGATGATTTGGCCTGTTCCTACAAAAACGAGGGTTCGATTCCCTTCACCCGCTCCATCTTTTTGCTCAGCAAATTCGCAGTTTCCCAGGCCACTGTCATACGAGTGTCATACGACATCGTCCGGATCAGCCCCGTTTCATTGGGTTTTCAGCCCCGGAATCGAAACCGTGGTTCAGGGGCAGATGACTCCACTGACGGCTTGGCGCTTTCCTTGATTCCCTGCCGGAAAAACATGGTGCCCCACGCCTTGACCGGTGGAGAGGTCAAGTGGCGACGGCCGAGCTGTACGGGCGGCGGTGAAAGACCATTTCCTAGATTCCTTGGCTTCACCGTGGCTGTGGCCGCCAAGCGAGCCGTGGTGCCACCGGCGTACCTTGGCATGGAGGCTAGTTTGGTTGGAGGGCCTGGGATGGGGACCATCTGGTGGAGGGCTTTTGGCACTGACCGTGAAAATAGGGGCCGATGGGGTCGGTGCCCTTTACCCAGATGACCACCCGGTTATCTCAGGTGTAACGGTGGGGGCTAGGTCACCCGTCAACCCAACCATCATGCCGTCAACCTACTCCCCTCCAGGGCCCATAGGCCGGATCCCAACTACCAGTCAAATGTCATGCCCCCAAGCACCCGCACCAAAAAGCCATTGCTCAAGCCGAGCGGCGGTAATAGTAAGTCGCTAAACCAGCCACTCCAAAAAATCAACTCTCCTGATCGCGGAGCGTCGAAAGAGCAAATCTCTATCAATAAAACCATGCCACTCTTCATTGCAATGCCCTCAAAGCAGTCCTTGTTCCGGCGCATTTCTGGATGGATTCGATCCGGAGTCGCCATTGCTACTGTTGCTTCGCTGAGCCTGTCCGTTCAGGCCAAGGTGATCGACAACTTCGACGACAACACCAAGACCAGTTGGACCGATTTCACCTTCGTGCCCGGCTTCGGCTTGCCGACCGAAGCCGGGGGGCAGCTCCAATTCGCCCAGCCTCCAGCTGGGCAGTCGATCTTCAGCGCCAGCCAGAAGACCTCGGAGCGGTTCGACCTCAAGGAAGGGCGGAGCATCGAGTACCGGGTCGATGTGATCAAAGGCGGTGCCAAGGACTCTTTCGCTATTCTGGCGTTCATCCCGACGGCTAATTCACCGGGCACTCTCGGTGGTTATGGTTTGGCCAAATCCACCACTGACATCCTCATCACCAAGGGTATCAACCAATATTTCGCGGCCGTTGATGGTCCGGCGGCCAACCTCAAGCAGGACAATGTCACCCTGGTGCTGAACCTGACGGTCAAGAACGGCAGCGTCATCGTGAAGGCCAAGGTGTTGGACAAGGATGCCAACAACGCGGTGCTGTGGGAAAAGACCGTGATCGATTCCGCGGCGGCCGATGTCTTGGTCGCCGGCAAGGATGACCCGGCCGCTCCGTACATCACCTCCGGCTATTTCACGTTGTATCTGTACCAAGACTTCGACAAAGGGGCCCCGGAAAGCCCTTATCAGGCGATTTACGACAACGCCGAAGCTTTTGTGACGGATGAGGCGGTGCTCGACAATTTCGACGACAACACCAAGACCAGTTGGACCGATTTCACCTTCATGCCCGGCTTCGGCTTGCCGACCGAAGCCGGGGGGCAGTTTCAATTCGCCCAACCTCCGGCGGGCCAATCCATCTTCAGCGCGAGCCAGAAGACATCTCGCGTCTTTACCTTGGCCGAGGGAGAGCGGTTGTCCTTTAGTGCCGATGTGGTCCAAGGCGGTGCCAAGGATTCCTTCGCCATTCTCGCGTTCATTCCGACGGCCAATTCTCCGGGGACACTCGGTGGTTATGGTTTGGCCAAATCCACCACCGACATCCTTATCACCAAAGGCATCAACAAGTACTTCGTCGCGGACGATGGGGCTGTCGCCAACCTTAAACAGAACAACATCACCCTGAACCTGAACCTCACCGTGCGCGGGGGCAGTGTGTTCATCAATGCCCGGGTCCTGGACAAGGACGCCAACCACGCGGTGATCTGGGAGAAGTCCGTGGTCGACAGCGCTGCGGCCGATGTGCTGGTCGCGGGCAAAGATGATCCGGCCACTCCCTACATCACCGCAGGCTACTTTACCCTCTATCTCTATCAAGATTTCGACAAGGGAGCTCCGGAAAGCCCGTATCAAGCCATCTACGACAACGCGGTCGCCGCCGCGACCCCTGTGGAAGCCAATGTAGCTCCCATCCTGTCCGATTTCGCTCCCAGCAAGTTCGCCAATTTCCTACCGGCGAGCACCGTCGTGTCGTTCAAAGCGACCGATGACGTATCGCTCACCGATGACGGCGTGGCGCTGGTGCTCAATGGCACCCGCTACACGAAGGCCAACGGGTTGACGTTGTCCGGAACCGGCAACAGTCGCACGGCCACCTTCGCCAAGCTCGAGGCGAACAGGAATTACAACGCCTTCTTCGAGGTGACTGATGCCGGCGGAATCACCACCCGGGAGCATTCCGATTTCGACACGTTCACCGGAAGCGTGCTGGTGATCGAATCGGAGGACTACAATTTCAGCGGCGGATTCATCGACAAATCGCTGCCCATCGCCGAGGGCGGTGGACCCCAATCGGATTCCTATGCCAATCAAGCCGGTGTCCAAGGCGTTGACTTCAACGACACCCGCACGGCTCCGCGCAGCCAAGAGGCTCCGTGGCGAAACCAGGATGCGGTGCGCATGGAGCGGACGCTGGATCTCGTTCGGTCGAAGTACGTGGCCGCTGGTGGCGCCGCGGCCGAGGTGTATGATTATGCGGTCGGTGACATAGATACCGGTGAGTGGCTCAACTACACCCGTACCGTGCCGCCGGGCAGCTATGAGGTTTATTTGCGGCAGGCGCTCATCAACATGGAGGCCGGCGAGAGTGTGCTGGAGCAAGTCACCTCCGAACCGACCCAACCGAACCAGACCGTCAAGACCCTGGGATCGTTTCTGGGAACACTGAGTGGGTTCACTTTCCGCAACACGCCGCTGACCGACGGTTCGGGCAACAAGACGGTGGTGCGCTTCAACGGGATGACCACTTTGCGTGTTCGTCAGGTAACGGCAGACACCGAGAGTAAGCAGCGCCGCCAGAACTATCTGGCACTTGTTCCTGTGGCTGATGCTGGAACCCAGCGCGCGGCTGTGACGGCCCTCACACCGGCCAACAATTCGGTGGCCGACACGGTCATCCCGAAGGTGGAAGCGGTGATCCAAAACCGAGACACGAAGGTCGCTGCATCCAGCGTGAAATTGTCCATCAACGGGACCAGCGTCGCAGCCACGGTGACGCCGACGGATACCGGTGCCCGAGTCTCGTACACCCTCGACAAGCTTCCGGCCGTCGGCGCTGTTCAGGCCGCTCGGTTGATCTACGCTGACACCGATGGGGTTTTGCAGACCAATGACTGGAGCTTCGCTTTCCGCTATTTGACGCTCGATCCAGCGGCGCGAATGGCGGCTCCGGGGACCACGCGAGGCATTAAGGTCCAAGTGGTCCAGGCTCCCGTCGATGCGGGTTTGCTGGAGAACAGCTTGGCTCGAGCCGAAGCCCAATTGGCTGTCGGATCCACCATTGCGAGGGCCTATGAGACCAACGTGATCGCCTCGGTGATCAATTACTCGCAGGAGGGGTTCGCCGGTGGTTTCGCCGGATCCATCGAAGGCGACGAAGGTATTCCGGGTCAAAGTGATGAGGGCGGTACAGACAATTGGGCGATGGCTGCGGTGACTTATCTGGATCTCCCGGCGGGCGTGGTGCGTTTCGGGGTGCAATCCGATGACGGCTACAAGGTCGCCGCCGGTCTCACCCTGGACTCATCGACCCCCGCGCTGTCGTTCTTCAATGGAGTCGCCAACGATACCTTCGATGTGGTGGTTCCTCAGGCCGGTGTTTATGGATTCCGCATGGTTTGGTTTGAACGCGGAGGGGGAGCCTTTGTGGAATGGTTCACCATCGATCCTGCCACCGGAAAGCGGACCCTCATCAATGCCGATGGGGGCATCAAGGCGTACACCAGCGCTCAGGCACCGGTGGTCGCGGTTCAGTTGCTGGGTTCAGCCAACCTCAATGGAACTTACACAGCACTGGCGAGTGCGGTGGTGGATTTAACGGCTAAGACCATCACCATAGCCCGACCGACCGAGAACCAATTCTTCAAAATTTCCGGAGCATCATCGCTCACGATTTCTGGAGTACGGTTGGTGGGTGAGACACTGGTAATCGCCTACCGCTGATCGACTGGAGACTCGTACGAGGCCGGTTCCACTGTACCGGTGGGGCCGGCTTTTTCATTTACGGGGTTGCATCTCTAATGGTTAAAAATTGTACGCTAAGGACTCGTTGGAATAGGGACGACCTGCGGACTCCCAGGGGACGCAGTTTCCGGCGTCCCAGACCGGTATCCTTTGGCCAACAGTAGTCGCCGCTGCCTAGTGTCCTCAGACCAAGCTCCACGAGTAGGTCAGCCAGGTGCTCGCGTCGGGTTTCATCACGGTCGGCGTAGGCCTCAAAGTTATTGGTGGTAACCTCGATTTGCGACGCGATGTAACGGAGCAACCCCATGGGGAGGGCTTCCTTCGGAATCCATGCCCGCCCCGGATGGCGTAGAAAGCAAAGTTGAACTGCGATACCCAGCCGATTGGTCGG
>JAPLUH010000277.1 GCA_026397675.1 Verrucomicrobiota bacterium | reverse complement strand
ATGACGCGGTGGTGATTGTCCAGGTCTTCTTGGTCCAAAATCGCTTCAATCTCGGCGTTTGTACGAGAAGGGGTCGGCGGTTCGCCGGGCACACGCTCCCAGGCGATGGGAAGCGGGTGGGTATTCGCGCGCGGATCTATGTCGCTCGCCGGCGTTGACCGCCCCCGCAAACCAGCCTCGATGTAAGTGGCGAGCAGTTCCTTCAGCGTAACGCCCTCTTGGATGGCTCGGGTTTTGACCTCTTTAAACAGGGGGTCCGGCAAATCCAAGGTGGTTCTCAAGCACACAGGTTGATGCGGAAATGCGAAAATGTAAAAAAGTTTTCCCGAGTAGGGGACGGCTGGGTCAGCAATCATCAGATTTGGAGACGCCTCAGCGGTCGAAGCCGCGGCTTCCCTGCTCCAGCCCAATGTTCCTATGCTCGCGCATGGGCATGGACAAGGATGAGGTGGCCGCGGTGCTGCTAGAGATCGGGACGTTGCTGGAATTGAAGGGCGAAAACCCATTCAAAACCCGAGCCTACCAAAATGGAGCCCGCATTCTGGAAGGACTGACCGAGCCGCTAGAGAAAATCGTGGCCGAGAATCGCTTGGGAGAACTCAAGGGTTTCGGGGAGGCGCTCCAAGAAAAAGTCACCCGCTTGGTAACTACCGGTGCCCTGCCCTACTACGACGAGCTGAAGGCGTCGCTCCCCCCAGGCCTGCCAGCCCTGCTGGAAATTCAGGGCTTGGGCCCCAAGAAGGTGAAGCGGCTGTACGAGGAGTTGGGCATCGATTCGATGGAGAAGCTCGAGGCGGCGTGTCAGGCCCATCAAATCGCGGCCTTGGAGGGGTTCGGCGAAAAGTCGGAGGCCAAGATGATCGAGGCCATCGCGTTCAAACGGCAGTTCGCCTCGCTCCACCGGCTCATTGATGCGCTAGTCTGCGCGGATCCCATTCTGGAATCCCTCCGCGGACATCCCGACGTCATTCGCTGCTCGACCGCCGGAAGCCTGCGACGCTGGAAGGAAGTCATTGGGGACATCGATTTTCTGGTGTCGTCGAAAACCCCGTCTTCGGTGATCGAATTCTTCGTGGGGCAGCCCGGGGTGAAGTCGGTGCTGGCCCAGGGCGAGACCAAGGCGAGCGTGATCGTGGAGGGCGGCATCCAGGCCGACCTACGGGTGGTGACCGACGAAGAGTTCCCCTTCGCTCTGGCTTATTTCACCGGTTCGAAGGAGCACAACATCGTCATGCGCCAGCGAGCCATCGCGCGGGGCCTGCGGCTCAACGAGTACGGACTATTCCGCAGCAGCGAAGAAACCCGCGATCCTGCACTGCGAATCGTCTGCCGCGAAGAACGGGAGATCTTCGAGAATCTGGGGCTGGCTTACGTGCCGCCCGAGCTGCGCGAAGATCACGGGGAATTTGCAGCGGCCGAATCGAATGCGTTGCCGCGACTCATCGAGTGGACCGACCTGCGGGGTTCACTGCACAACCATTCCAATTGGTCCGACGGACGCGATTCGTTGGAAACCATCGCGGCGCACGCACACGAGCTAGGCCTCGATTACTGGGCCATCACCGATCATTCCCGGGCCTCGTTCCAGGCCAATGGCTTAGATACCCGACGCTTGGAAGAACAGCTCTCGGCCGTGGCGGCGGTGAACGCATCCTATGCGGCCGAAGGCAGCGAGTTCCGCCTGTTGACGGGTTCAGAGGTGGATATTTTGAAGGAAGGGTTGGATTTCGACGACTCGATCCTTGCCCGCCTCGATGTGGTGGTGGCCAGTTTGCATGTGCCCTCGAGCGATGCGCTGGAGAATACGCGTCGACTGGTTCAGGCGGCCGAAAACCGGTACGTGCACATGCTCGGACACCTCACCGGTCGGCTCCTGCTCGAACGGGATGCCTACAAACTCGACATCCAGGAGGTGTTGAAGGCCTGCGCGGCGACAGGCACTTGGATAGAACTCAATGCCAGTCCGTATCGATTCGATCTCGACTGGCGGCTCTGGCGTCAGGCCAAAGAGCTTGGTGTGAAGTGCGTGATCAACTGCGATGCCCACCGCTTAGACCATTTCAATTTTCTCCGACTGGGAGCCGGCATCGCCCGGAAGGGATGGCTGTCGACCGGTGATGTCATTAACACGCAGAGCCTCACTGCGATCATGAAAGCCCTAGGTCAAAAACGCCGGTAGGTCGACCATTGCTGGAGAGTCCCCACCATGCCTCTGATCCGCATTCTTGTAGA
>JAPLUH010000185.1 GCA_026397675.1 Verrucomicrobiota bacterium | reverse complement strand
TCCGGGATGTGCATCTTCCGGTAGATGCCCAGCAAGGACCCGTCCGCATCGATGACGACGGCCGTGTTGTGGTACAGCCCTTCGGCGCGCTTTTCGAAGAGCGACGCGATCACCACCACCCCGTGTTCCTGGGCGAGACGTTGGAACGCCTGCGTGCTGGGACCTGGAATGGGCTCTGCGAGGTCGAAATATCGATGCTCTTCCGACTGGCAGAAATATTGCGATCGGACCAATTCCTGGGTGCAAAGGATGTTGGCTCCATTCTTTGCGGCTTGCGCGCCCGCCTCCAGGCACAACCTCAAATTCTCCTCGGGATCGGGCCCGCAGGCATGTTGTAAAAGACCGAGAGTCACCGATCGGGTCTTAGGACGTGGGTTCATGGTGGCGTTCTGGTTCAACCCTCGGGCGAGGGTGCTATGAGCTCTGCGTTCCGAATCGCCCGAAGAGGAACCCGATGGTGTTGGGGGAGTGGTGCAAGTCAAGGGCTCGACGTAAGGAAACCGCTAGCCGGGCCACCTGCAGCAGTAAAATAGATAAAAACCGCGCTTTCATTGGGTTTTCTCTTGCGACGACGTGTGACGCGTTGCTAAATCCGCTCCGAAGTCACTTCGGATCAATCACACATCCCAATTCTTAAACCCAATATTTATGGCCAAAGCTGTCAAAGCCCTCACCAAGTCTCAGATCACCGCCGTCCTCGCCGAGAAGGCCGAGATCAGCAAGAAGCAAGCCTTGGCGGTTCTGGAGGCACTCGCTGAGCTCGCCTACAAGAACGCCAAGAACACCTTCACCTTCCCCGGCGTCGGTAAGTTGGTGTTGGTGAACCGTAAGGCCCGTGTCGGCCGCAATCCGGCCACCGGCGCTGAGATCAAGATCCCCGCCAAGAAGGTCGTTAAGTTCCGCGTGGCCAAGGCCGCCAAGGACGCGATCCTCGGCTCGAAGTAATCGAAGGATTCCTCGGTCATTCTTTTCAAGGCGCCCGGTAACGGGCGCCTTTTTGTTTTCTTCGGGGGCAACGGATTTACCAATGAGATCGAGGAGTGGGGCTGCGTGATACCTCGTCAGATGAGCAATTCGGTGGTCTGCCCCATCTCGGAAGCCGAGGGATTGTAACGTGTTTCGTTTTGAAACGACTTTGCCTTTCCTGCGTGTTTTCCAAACTATGCACCACCCTATGGATGACGCCCCCGTTTCTTCGAGACTCTTCGTCACCCGGAGATTGCCATGGATATTGGCCGTTACGGCTTTTGTCGTCTTCCTACTCACACGCAATGCCTGGATCGGAATCAATAGCCTGCGGTCCGTCTATGAGGCGTCGGGCTGGGGTTTTGAAAACGCGTTCTCTCAACCTCTCAACCAGATCTTTGGAACCGTCGTGTCCGCGCTGACGGGCTCCCGGTTTCCCGGTCAGGCAAATATCCTCACGGCAGCGATGGCCGCTGCGGTGGTTTACCTACTGGCCCGTTGCGTGGCGTTGCTTCCCCATGACCGGCGCCACGAGGAGCGCATCCGCGAGTTTTCGGACATAGCCTTGCTGACAATTCCCTTGGCCTGGGTGCCGCCGGTTTTGGCGGTGGGTCTCTTGGCCTTCCAGTTGACGTTCTGGCAGCATGCCACGGCCTTCACCGGGGAGATGATTGATCTTTTGATCTTCGCAGCAGCGATACGAAACCTGCTGGAATATCGACTCGATCGAAAGGAATCCCGATTGTGGATTGTCTCCGCCCTCGTGGGGGTCGGCATCGCCAACAGTCATGCATTCATCGGGTTTGCACCGATGTTCTTGGTGGCGATCGTCTGGATTCGTGGATGGGAGTTTTTTAACCTGGGTTTTCTGTCTCGGATGCTCCTGGCGGGGTTGATTGGTCTTTCTCTCTTAATCTGGATTCCGCTGTCGGCGCGCATAACCGGACGATTTGACGAAAGCTTCTGGAGCCTTTTTCGGACGGGCCTGGAGCTCAAGGCTAGCCAACTGCTGATGTTTCCGCGGGGCCGTTTTCTGTTTTTGTTCCTGATGATGATCGCGCCGCTGGTGGGAGTCGGTATTCGCTGGCCCTCTCGGACGGGGGCCGGTTTGGATACCTTGGCCGCGATGGTCGCCTGGCAGGTGTTGGTTCTCGCTTGGTTCGGTCTTTGTATCGCTGTCGCGTTTGATTTGAAGTTCAGCCCCCGTCAGTTGGGCTATGGGGTTCCTCTCCTGACATTCTCTTTCTGTGCTTCCCTCGTGGTGGGTTACTTTGCGGGGTATTATCTTCTGATCTGGACCGGGCGAGCCGATTCTCGGCACACCTATTCGATCACGCCGTTGTCCTCGGGCTTGTCCCGGTTGGCCGGAGTCTTGGTGGTATCGCTGACGCTGCTGGTTCCCGCGGCCTTGGTTGCCAAAAACTGGAAGATCATCTTGGCCGACAATGGTTCCAGTCTTAAGGAGTACTCGCGCACCATGCTCGCTCCGCTCCACCGGGCTCCGGGGTTGGTGTTCGTTGATGACCCGACGCTGTTCATGGCCCTGACAGCCGGGAATGAGACGCTGGCTGGCAACGGGGGGCATTTGTTGGTCAATACCCGACTGGCCCCAGTGCGGGTGTACCGACAGTTCTTGGCCAGTCGGAATGCGGAGCGTTGGCCTGCACTGCGTGAGATTGCCGAGGCTAAGGACAACATTGCCGGACTCTGGCTGACGCTGGCTACCCGGGCTGCCCAAACCAATCAGACCTTCTTCGCATCGACCGTCTTCAGCTTCTTTGCCGAGCCGTTCGACTTTCGGCCGGTCGGATCCTTGCACGGAGCGTTGCCTCGGAAAGCACTGCTGCCGAGTGCAGCCAATGAGGCGGAGTTAGATCAGGTGCGCCGGTTCTGGGGCGAGGTGCAACCTTCGCTGGATGCGGTGGTCCGGGATGCCTCTCGAGGCTCCTCTAACGCGGTAATCGTGGCCGCCATGTGGTCCCGCTCCGTCAACGCTTCCGGGGTATTCCTCCAGGAAGGCGGTCGATTGAAGGAGGCGGGAACTCTCTTCACTGAGGCGCTTCGCTTGAACGCCGACAATGCCGCGGCACGGGTGAATTTGGAGGTCAACCGTGCGTTGGTCGCCGGCAAACCCCTCCCGGCGGACCTCGTCAAGATTTGGGACGGAAAGCCGGGATTGCTTGACGTGCATGGACCGGTCGATGAGCCGGAATTCCTCCGCATCTTCGGATTGACGCTCCTAGCCCAGAAGGACGACATGGTGCGTCGGGCCGCGGTGGGCTTTGCTCGGGCCACTCAGTTGTCACCCACCAATCATTTCAACCACTTCGGATTTATCGCGGCCGCGCTGGCCGTTGGTGATCTGACTTCGGCGACCAACGCCTTGAATTGGTTGAAAGCCGATTCTTCCCGCGCTGGCTGGACTCCGGTGGAAAAATCCGGCCTGGCTGAATCCGAGGGGCGTGTGCTCATCGCCATGAACCGATTGCAAGAGGCCGAGGTTTTTCTGCAGGAGGCTCGGCGCCTCAATCCCAACAACCCAGACCTCTATGATTACCTTTCCTACCTTTATTTGCTTTTGGGCAAGACCAATGAGTCGTTGGCCATGACGGAATCTTGGGAAAAGGTTGCCAAGCTGGATCCAGCGCCGGCCTCCCGTCGTGCACTCATCCTAATGCAGTTGGGTCGGTACGGGCCTGCATCCGAGGCTCTGACCAAGGTTCTCGACCAAGAACCCGACAATTCGGTGGCCCGGGTCAATCGCGCCATCGCTCGCCTGATGCTCAATCAATTGCCCGAGTCGCGCGCCGATTACGAGCGCTTGATCAAGAGCGGACGCGAGACGTTTCAAGTTCGCTTTGGTCTGGCGGAGATTGCCCGTCAGCAGAAGCAGTCGTCGGAGGAGCAGAAGCAATTGGAGCGCTATCTCGAGTTAGCCCCGAAGGGCACGGCTGAATTGACCAATGTCATCAGCCGACTGGCCGCCCTGAAGTCTTCGCGCTGATCCCAAGGGCCACCGGCACCGTTGGGAACGCTGGCCATCGACCTGTTGAGTCCATGCGTGTGAGTCATGTCATCACTCGGTTGATTGTCGGCGGGGCGCAGGAGAACACGCTGAGCTCAGTTCTTGGCTTGGGGCGAATTCCTGATTGGGAGGTGGAACTCATCTCGGGCCTCACCAGTGGGCCGGAAGGGTCTCTTGAACCCATCGCCCGAGCGGTGCCCGGACTTCTGCATTTGGAGTCCAGTCTTGTTCGGCCTGTTCGCCCGCTGATGGATGCTCTGGCCTACCTGCGGTTGCGCAGCCATTTTCGTCGCACGCGTCCACACATCGTCCACACCCACAGCGGCAAGGCGGGTATCGTTGGACGATTTGCGGCCCGACATGCCGGGGTTCCGCAAGTGATCCACACCATCCATGGGCCGAGTTTTGGTCCATTTCAGGGTGCCGCTGCCAATATGGTTTTTCGGGGCGCAGAACGGGCCGCTGGGCGGCAGACCGATCACTTTGTGGTGGTCGCTGAGGCCATGGCCCGACAATACCTCGACGCGGGCGTCGGTGATCCCACCCAGTACACCCGGATTTTTAGTGGTTTTGATTTAGCTCCGTTCCTTGGGGTTCGGCGAGATCTGGAACTGGCTGAGCGACTGGGGATCCGCCCCGGTGAGTTTGTCGTTGGCAAGGTCGCTCGCCTCTTCCAACTCAAGGGGCACGATGAGTTGTTCACTGCCGCCGTTGAGATGGTGCGACGAGTTCCCAATGTGCGATTCCTGTTGCTGGGTGATGGTCCCTGGCGTGCGCGCTTTGAGACCATGGCTGCCACGATGCCTGGCTTGGCCGGACGGTTTATCTTTGCGGGTTTGGTGCCGCCGTCGGAGGTCTCCCGATATCTGGGATTGATGGATGTTCTGGTGCACTTGTCGCGCCGAGAAGGCTTGGCTCGGGTGCTGCCCCAGGCCCTGGCGGCCGGGAAACCGGTGATTGCCTTCGATTGTGACGGTGCCGCCGAAGTGTGCCGGGATTTGGAGACAGGTTTTTTGCTTCAACCGGGAGACCTACCGGGTTTGGTGGATCGGGTCGCCCGGTTGGCGGGGGATCCGGAGTTGGCCCGGAGGCTGGGAGCCACTGGGCGATCTTGGGTGCGGGAGCGTTTCTCTGAGGAGGCACTGGTGCAATCCCTGGACGCCTTGTACCGCCGCCTGCTCCCTCGTTCAGGGGGGGCGTTTTGATGAAATCCGAGGTCTCTACCGTGCTCTGGGCATTTGGGTTGACCAGCGCCATCTCGGCCGTCTCGTTGCCCCTGTGGCGGGCGGTGTGCCGTCGATGGGGGCATGTCGATGATCCCGGTCACCGGAAGATTCATGTGCAACCTATTCCGCTGGCGGGCGGGTTTGCCGTATCAGCCAGTGGGCTTTTGGGCGGACTGCTAATTTGGATCCTGGCATCGTCAGGAGTGCTGGGCAGCGTGGAGATCGGATCTTTCTGGGGCGAAACTGAGGGGTTGCGCCGCCTCGGAGTGCTGCTCGCCGGAGCCGCAGGCATGCTGGCTTTGGGAGCGTGGGACGACCGTCGGGATCTCGGGGCCGGTGCGAAGTTTCTCGTGCAGGGAGTCATTGCCGTCCTGGTTGCGAGATGGGGGGTCCAGGTGCCTGTCCCGGACGGGATGGCGTTTCTCGGGCTGCCGCTCACGGTGTTCTGGATCGTGGCCGTCACCAATGCGTTCAACTTGAGCGATAACATGAATGGCCTGTGTGCGGGTCTCGGTTTAATCGGGGCCACCGCCGTGTCGGCCTCATCGCTGTTGGGGAAGGGGCAATTCGAGTTGGCCTGTGGGGCGGCTCTCATCGCCGGAAGCCTGGCGGGCTATTTGCCCTACAACTACCCCCGCGCCTCGGTCTTTCTGGGGGACGCCGGGAGTCAATGGGTCGGTTATCTGCTTTCCGTCTTGGCGCTGTTGTCCGTGACGCCCTCCGCGATTTCCAACGGCGGGCTCCAACAGTCCTGGAAGGCAGTGTTTGCGGTGGTGGCCGTTCCCCTGATCGATATGGCCTTCGTGGTCGTCTCGCGTACCTGGAGAGGGCAGCCCTTCTGGGTGGGTGACACTCACCACCTGAGTCATCGCCTAGCCCGAACGAGTCTTGGGAAGGCCGGTGCGGTGGGCGTCTTGTGGTTGCTGGGATCCCTTCTGGTGGCTCTCTTCCGTCGCTGAGCCAGTGTCGCGGCTCTGATGCCGCGGGGCGGAAAGTTTTGCCCAGGCAAGCCAACAGGTGGACTTCGGTTCCGCCCTGATCCCGTCACTCGCGGGAGGTTTTCCTGATAAAACCCAACAAAATCAGGCGTTTCATTGATCGGCATGGTCGTTGCTTCACGGCGTGGACGGAGGCGAGTCCATGATTCAAACGCTGTTCAACCAATCCAACTATGTGGTCACCAAGAAACTCTTGGATGCCACGGTGCTGCGCCATCAGGCCATCGCCGGCAATTTGGCCAATGTTGAGACGCCGAACTACAAGCGAATCGATGTGGCGCCGTCCTTCCAGGCTCAGTTGTCCACTGCGGTGAAGGCCAACGATCCGAGTCAGATCGCCAATATTCCCGTCCCAACCCTCTCGGTCGATCCGATGGCCGTTGCCTCCAATCGCGACGGCAATTCCGTCAATTTGGAGCAGGAAATGTTGGCCATGAATGAGAATAGCCTGGCCCACACCCTAGAAGCCCAACTCATCACCGGTTCCATGCTCAAGCTGAGGATGGCCATCACGGGTCGTAGCTGAACCTTCGGACTCACCTCCCCATGATCGAACTCATCCCTAGCATTCAAAGTACCCGCTCCGCGTTGGATGCTGAACGGACCCGGATAGAGATCGTCTCCCAGAATCTGGCCAATGCCAATGTCACCCGAGCCGCCGATGGGCAGCCCTACAAGCGCAAGCAGGTGATTTTCGAGTCGCTGGTCAACAATGCCGGGACCAACCCCAACAGTGGTTCCACCATCCGGGTGAGCCGTGTTGAATCCGATCAGCGCCCCTTCCGTGAGGTTTTTAAACCGGATCATCCCGACGCCGACCCTCGGGGGTACGTCCGGTATCCGAACGTCAATGTCCACGAGGAGATGGTGGATCTCATCGCCTCCTCGCGGGCGTTCGAGGCGAACATCGCCGTGGTTAAAAACGCCCGACAACTGGCCCAGCAGGCCATGTCTATCGGCAAGCGCTGAACCTTCACTGACACACTGCCATGGAAGCGCTTTCCGCCCTCCGAATGTTCAATCCGGCCGCCCTCCGAGAGTCCCCCCTCGGCAAGGCCGGAATGGAGTCTCTGCAGAAGGCGGGGATGGGAGACTTGGGGAAGCTCATTCCCGATTCGGAGATGGGAAAGCTACAGCCGTTTAATAAGGCATTTCCGGACGCGATGCCGCTGCCCACGGGGGTTAATCCGAGTGGTATCCCCTCGTTGGGGAGGGTCACGGGGCGCGACGCCTTTGCCGACACCCTGGGTCGGTTTGTGGGCGAAGTGGCAGACAAGCAAGTGGCTGCCGGAGATTCGGTTCGGGGCTTGGTTACTCAGCAGGGAGTGCCTCTGCACCAAGCCATGATCGCCATGGAGGAAGCCAGTGTCTCCTTCCAGTTGATGGTCGAGGTGCGCAACAAGCTCCTCGAATCGTACCAGGAATTGATGCGGATGCAGGTCTGAGGATCAAGGGCCCTAAGTGATGAACAACAGTTTCCAAGAACTCTTACAGCAATTGGCCTCCGTCTGGAAGGAGGTCGGTATCAACCAGCGAGTCTCGATTGTCCTCGCCGGATTGGTTGTCTTGCTCGGTCTGGCCGGCACCGCCGTTTGGTCGAGCCGCGAAGACTACGCTGTTCTCTTCGGCAACCTCGCCGAGGCCGAGGCTTCCAAGGTGATCAATGCGCTCGATGAGGCCAAAATTCCGTACAAGGTCCGGGGCGGCGGTAGCATTTCGGTGCCTGCCGATAAGGTTCATTCCCTGCGCATTCAAATGGCTGGCAAGGGGATTCCCGGTGGCGGTACGACGGGGTTTTCTCTCTTCGATAAGCCCAACTTCGGCATTTCGGACTTTGTGCAGCGGGTCAATTACCTGCGGGCCATCCAGGGGGAATTGTCCCAGACCATTTCTCGGGTCGATGGCATCGAGTCCGCCCAGGTGATGCTCGTAATGCCCGAGAACCGTCTGCTGGTGGAGTATCAGAAGAAACCCAGCGCCTCCGTGTTCCTGAAGCTGCGGGGCAACGTGCCTATCCCTGCCTCGTAGGTGAATGCCATCCGCTTCCTCGTTTCCATTGAGGTTTAGGGGCTCAATCCGGAAGGGGTCTATATCTCCGACAATATCGGGAACCTCCTGACCGTGGCCTTCGACAATGATCCTATTACCGGGGCCACTTCGT
>JAPLUH010000223.1 GCA_026397675.1 Verrucomicrobiota bacterium | reverse complement strand
CGGGGGCGCGCGGCTCGGGTAAAAGCGGCAAGATCGCCGTCAACGCTGGGAGCCCCGACCAGAGCGAAATTCTGCGTCGCATCCTCAGCAGCGATCCCGACGAGGCCATGCCGCCGCCCGAATCCGGCAAGTCCCTCAAGCCCGAGCAAGTAGCCCTCTTGCGCCGATGGGTTGCGCAAGGAGCCCCTTGGGGACGGCACTGGGCCTTCGAACCGCCCCAACGCCCCACAATTCCGGTGGTCCCCGGTGTCTCCCATCCTATCGACGCCCTCGTGCGCAGCACCCTGGCCTCCGACGGACTCCAGCCCGCACCCGAAGCCGCGAGGTCCACGCTAATCCGTCGATGGAGCCTCGACCTGACCGGCCTCCCTCCGACACCGGCCGAGGTCGACGCCTTCGTATCCGATCCCTCGCCGCAGGCCTATGAGCGGCAGGTGGACCGCCTACTGGCCTCCCAGCGATTCGGTGAGCGAATGGCCTGGGAGTGGATGGAAGCAGCCCGCTATGCCGATTCCAATGGGTACCAGGGTGACGGCGAACGGACCATGTGGCCCTGGCGGGACTGGGTGACCGACGCCTTCAATCGCAACCTGCCCTACGATCAATTCACCCTATGGCAAATCGCCGGAGACCGCCTGCCGGGAGCCACCGACGAACAACGCCTCGCCACGGGCTTCCTCCGCAACCACGCAATTAATGGGGAGGGTGGACGCATCGCGGAGGAGAACCGGATCGATTACCTCTTCGACCAAACAGAAACGGTGGCCACGGTCTGGCTAGGAGCCACCTTCAACTGCACCCGCTGCCACGACCACAAGTTCGATCCCTACACCCAGAAGGACTACTTCGGCCTCCTGTCCTTCTTCAACCAAACCTCCGTCGATGGGAGCGGAGGCAACCCCCGGACACCGCCCCTATTGCCCGTCCTCAACCGTGAATTGAGGACCCGCGTGGACGACGCTCAAAGGGGGCTGTCCCACTTCATCCGCGACACGGAGGCCTTGGAACAAAAGCGCTTCCACCCCGAAGCGGGCCAATCACTCGACCAAACCCCGTTGGCCCAAGATTTTTCAGCAGCCCATCGAGAACACCTCAAAGTGCCCGCAGCCAATCGGGACGCCGGCCGACTCCAGAAAATGACCGATCTCTGGCGCGATTTTGACCCGGAGTATGTCGCAGTCTTGGAGCGCCAACGGGCTTCGCGAATCCACTGGGATACTGTCCAGAACCAGATCCCCCAGGTGATGGTCATGGAAGACCTGCCCAAGCCCCGCACTACTCATCAACTGGTTCGTGGCAGCTACGAAAACCGGGGACCTGAAGTGCTCGCATCTCTGCCGGGACACCTGACGCCCGGGCACCGTGTGGCTCGGCCTGACCGTCTCGAACTGGCCCAGTGGCTCGTCTCACCCACCAATCCCCTGCCCGCCCGGGTGACGGTCAACCGATTGTGGCAGCAGTTCTTCGGCGTTGGCCTGGTGAAGACTTCCGAAGACTTCGGCCTCCAAGGCGAACGGCCTTCACATCCCGAACTGCTCGACTGGCTGGCCATCGAGTTCGTGGAATCGGGCTGGGATGTAAAGGCCCTCGTCCGCTCCATCGTGATGAGCGGCACCTACCGGCAATCGTCGCAAAGCTCGCCGGAAAACCGGGAGCGGGATCCGGAAAATCGCAGACTTAGCCGGGGGCCTCGATTCCGAATGTCTTCGCCGATGATACGGGACATGGCTCTGGCTTCCGCTGGCTTGCTCACCGAACGGCTCGGCGGCACGGCAGTCAATCCCTACCAACCGCCCGGCGTGTGGGAAGAAACCACCTTCGGTAACAAATGCTACACGCAAGACCATGGTGAAGCGCTCTACCGCCGCAGCTTGTATGTGTTCTGGAGGCGCATCATCGGTCCGACGCTCTTCTTCGATGTGGCCAACCGTCAGACTTGCACGGTCAAGACGCCGCGGACCAATGTCCCCCTGCACGCCCTGCTGACGCTCAACGACACCGGGTACGTGGAAGCGGCCCGCGTCTTGGCTCAGCAAGTCTTGGCGAGCGAGTCCCGCGACTCCGAACGTCTGGTGCAGATCTTCCAGAAAATCCTCGGGCGACGCCCCCGCCCTGCCGAAAGCCAGATCCTGCTCGAGGGTCTCCAGCGCCACCGAGCCACTTACGCGCACCAACCCGAACTGGCGACCCAGTGGATCCGCACCGGCGAACACCCCACCCCCTCCAGCCTAAACCCTGTGGAACTAGCCGCCTGGACGGTCACCACCAGCACGGTGCTGAACCTCGATGAAGCCCTGACCAAGGAATAAACCCATTGAGTACCGCCCACGATTTCCTCCTTCGAGAAACCCGACGCCAATTTCTAGGTCGCTCGGGCACGGGCTTGGGCCTGGCCGCTCTGAGCCAACTGCTCGGCTCAGGACAGGCTGCGGCGGCCCCCCCTGCTCCCACGTCACCCCTGCAGGTTCGCCCTCACCATCCGGCCCGCGCCAAGCACGCCATTTATCTGTTTCAAAATGGCGCGCCCACCCATGTCGATCTCTTCGACTACAAACCGGAGCTACTAAAACGCCACGGAAAGCCGCTGCCCGATTCCTACATCGGCGGCAAACGCTTCAGCACCATGACGGGCAAGGCCGATGGCAAACTCATGCTTGCGCCGGTAGAACCCTTCCGCCAGCACGGCCAAAGCGGGGCCTGGGTCAGTGATTTTCTGCCCCACACAGGCCGTATCGCCGACGAACTGTGTTTCGTCAAAAGCATGCACACCGATGCCGTGAACCATGCTCCGGCCATTTCACTAATGCTCAGTGGCGCCCAGATTCCCGGACGTCCCACCCTGGGAGCCTGGTTGACTTATGGCCTCGGCAGCGAGACAGACAATTTGCCGGCCTTCGCCGTGATGACCTCGGTGAGCAAGGGGACCAGCTGTGGCCAGATATTCTACGATTTCTACTGGGGCTCCGGATTTCTGCCCTCCCGCTATCAGGGGGTAAAATTTCGGGGCGGCAACGAGCCCGTGCTCTACCTGAGCAATCCGGCCGGACTGCCCTCAGCCACCCGACGTTCCATGCTCGATGACCTCGGTGCGTTGAACCAACTCAAGTTTGAAGCCCATGGCGACCCAGAAATTGCCACGCGCATCGCTCAGTACGAAATGGCCTTCCGCATGCAGACCAGCGTGCCGGAACTGGCCGACTTATCGAAGGAACCGGAGTCGGTCTTAGCCCTCTACGGCCCCAGCGTCCGAGAGCCCGGCACCTTTGCCTACAATTGCCTCATGGCCCGGCGGCTCATCGAACGAGGCGTCCGCTGTGTGCAGGTGATGCACGCCGGTTGGGATCAGCACAACAGCCTGACCACTGAACTCTACACCCAATGCCGCGACACCGACCAACCCTCCGCCGGACTGGTCATCGATCTCAAACAACGGGGGCTGCTCGACGAAACCGTGGTGGTGTGGGGCGGCGAATTTGGCCGAACGCCGTTCATCCAGGGCAACCTCGATGACCGCAAGCGCTGGGGCCGTGACCACCACCCCTACGCCTTCACCTCGTGGATGGCCGGTGGCGGTGTGCGTCCGGGAATTTCATACGGTGAGACCGACGACCTCGGTATGAATGCCGTGCACAACCCAGTTCACGTGCATGATTTTCAGGCCACCCTGCTGCATCAAATGGGCATCCATCATGAGCGGCTGACGTACCGATTCCAGGGGCGAGATTTCCGGCTCACCGATGTTCACGGCAAGGTGATTCGCGAGATCCTCCAAGATTCCTGAGGAGCCTCTCCGTGCTGGCTCAATTTCCGAAGGTAATCACGCCCTTGGCCAACCGCCCGGCCAAGAGGTCGTCAAACGCTTCGGCCAACTCTTCGAGTCGGTAGGTACGGGTAACCAATTCGTCGAGCATCAACTGCCCGGAGGCGTGCAAGTCGAAGATACGAGGGAAATCCCGGCTCGGCAGGCAGCCACCGTAGAGCGGAGTCACATAGGTCTTGTCCCACATGAAAAGGGGCATGGGCACGGTAACCGGATCATTGATGCCACTCACCTGTAAGGCCATACCGCCATCACGAATGAGCTTGAGCGGCGCAAACGCTAGCCTGGGGACTGAAGTCGCCTCGAACGCATAATCGGCCCCGCCCCCGCCGCACCGACGGCGCACTTCGGCCGCGGCTGCCTCCAACTCCCGGTCTGCAAGATCCACCTGAATTACTTCGGTAGCCCCAAAGCGCAGTGCCCGCTCGAGCGAGGGCGCTTGGAGGTCTAGGGCAATGATCCGGGAGGCCCCGGCAATGCGCGCACCCTGAATCACGTTGAGCCCCACTCCCCCGCATCCAATCACTGCTACGGTGCTGCCTTGAGCAACGCGTGCGACATTCACCGCCGAGCCGAAGCCCGTCATCACCCCGCATCCAACGATGCAGGCCGATTCAAACGAGACACGGGTCTCAAGTCGGGTGACCGCCGCCTGACGCACCAGGGCCAACCCGCACAAGGTGCCGAGATTGAAGGATCGGTCCACAGGCACCCCCCGAAGCAGGGTCCCCGCGGCATGGGCATGGGCCGCGGAGGGTTCCATCACGTGGGCCGGCCGGCTGCTGTGGCAATGAACCGCAGCCCCACGATGGCAGGCCGAACAGGTGCCGCAGGGAATGACCCAATTGAGCACCACCCGATCTCCGGGACAGACACCGGTGACCTCCGGCCCAACCTCGAGGACCACACCCGCTCCCTCATGACCCATCACCAGCGGACGTTTCCAGTCCAAGGAGGCATGGTCTGTATGACAGAGGCCGGAAGCCCGGATCTCGACGAGCACCTCGTCACCCTGAGGCGAAGCCACCTCGATGGATTCGATGGCGAAGTGTCCTTGGCCTGAAGCAATGGCTGCGCGGGTCGTTCGGATCATGTCAGAGTGGAATTGTTCTGGCTTGGAGTCAGCGCGAATGCTGCAACAACCAGTCGAAGAACGCGGGATCGTTGTAGGCCTGAGTCCAGGAATCGTGCCCAGCGTCGGGGTAGACGGTGTGCTTCACCGACTCATTCCCCGCCTTCTTGAATGCCTCCACCATCCGCTCGCTCTCAGCGGGCACCACCGTCGAGTCCTTCCCACCGTGGAAGGCCCAGACACCCAGCGTCTTGAGGGCCTCGCGTCGCGCCGGAAGTAACGTGCGAATGCGTTCTCCGCCTCCGCAAATCGGAGCCACGGCCGCGAAGCGCTCCGGATGCTTCACCGCCAACTCCCACGTGCCGTAGCCGCCCATGCTCAGGCCCGTGACATAAACACGGCGACCATCCACCGGAAGGCTCGCCTGCAGTTCATCCAGCAGCGCTAGGAGCGTGGTGGGATTCCAAACCTGACCCGACGGGCACTGCGGCGATGCGAGAATGAAGGGAAACTCCCGACCGGCGGCCACTAGTTTGGGCGGCCCATGCACCGCGACGGCATTGAGATTGGTCCCGCGCTCTCCGGCTCCATGCAAGAAAAGC
>JAPLUH010000089.1 GCA_026397675.1 Verrucomicrobiota bacterium | reverse complement strand
TCGTCGGAGAGGTGCAAAACGGCGTTGTCCTGGATGTTGGTGCCGCGGCCAATTTCAATACGGTTGATGTCCCCCCGCAGCACGGCCCCATACCAGACGCTGGATTCGTCGCCGAGAGTGACATCGCCCACCACCACGGCGGTCGTTGCCAAATAGACATCGCGCCCCAGGACAGGGCTCTTGCGGAGATGGCGGTCGAGTTGCGCGATCAGGGTTTCCATGGGGGCTTTGGGGTTACAGAAATCGAAGATCAGAGAATGGCCGCGGACGCCTCCTGGGCCCGGTGGAGGCGAGCGTAGAGTCCGTCAATAGCCAGAAGCTCCGAGTGGGTACCGCGTTCAACGATGCGGCCGTCTTTCAGCACCACGATGAGATCCGCATCGCGGATCGTGCCCAACCGGTGGGCGATCACAAAACTCGTCCGGTTGCTCATCAACCGCTTGAGTGCCTCCTGGATCAACCGTTCCGTGGCGGTGTCGACGCTGGCGGTGGCCTCGTCGAGGATGAGGATGGGGGCGTCTTTCAGCAGGGCCCGCGCGATGCTGATACGCTGCTTTTCGCCCACGCTCAGCCGGATTCCCCGCTCGCCCACCCGGGTGTCGAACCCGTCGGGCAAGCGTCGGATGAAGTCGGCGGCATTGGCCGTTTCGGCGGCTGCGATCAATTCAGTTTCAGTCGCATCAAGGCGTCCATAGAGAATGTTCTCCCGGATAGTGCCGTTGAAGAGGAACGGTTCCTGGCTCACCACCGCGATTTGGGAACGCAGGTGGACCAGCGGGATGGATTCCAGTGGTTGACCGTCGACCGTGATCCGGCCTCTGGCGATCGGATAGAAGCGCGGGAGCAGGTTGACCAAAGTGGATTTGCCCGCACCGGTGGGCCCCACCAGCGCAATGGTCTGGCCGGCGTGCACTTGCAGATCGATGTCGTTCAGCGCATCCGGGCGTCCTTCGTAGGCGGCCGAGACACCTTCAAAAGAGACCTCTCCCCGGAGGCGGGACGGGGACGTGCTGGTTGGATTGGAGGGGTTGGGGTTGGAGCGGGTTGGATTGGAAGTGGCCGTGGCGGCCTCCGCTGGGGCATCCAGAATATCAAAGACGCGTTCACCGGCCGCCCGGGCCGATTGGGACATTTGGTTCAGTTGATGCAGCACATTCAACGGGGCATAAAACATTCCCAGAAAGAGCAGGAACTCCACAAGGGCGCCCGGGGTCATGGAACCCTCGATGACCTTGTGCCCGCCCAGCCACAACACCAGCACTGTGCCCAGAGCCGATGCGAACTGCATGGCCGGGTTGTAGCCCGCCCAGGCCTTCATCACCGTCAAGGTGCCCTTTCGCAAGGCGTCGGCCCGCTGAGCGAAGCGGGAGTCTTCGTGGGCCTCGCGGCCGAAGAGTTTGATTTGCCGAATGCCTTGAAGGTTGTCCATCAGGAGGGCGTTCATAGCGCTGCTGGCCTGACTGCGGGCCCGGTAGCGGGAGGCGGCGGTTCGAGTGTACCAGACACCGCCGGCCACCAGCAGCGGCACGGGAATGAGGGCGACGGCGGCGAGGGCAGGATCGTTGAGGAAGAGCAGTGTCGCCACGCCCAGTACGCCCAAGACAGCCACAACGCCCTGTTCGGTGCCATCGATGAGCAATCGTTCCATGGCTCCGACATCCTCGATGACTCGGGTCATCAGGTCACCGGTGGCCCGGTGGTCGAACCAGCTGGGGGCGAGTTGCTGCAGCCGGCCATAGACCTGGCAGCGGATGTCGAAGATGACGTTCTGTTCGAAGCGGTTGTTGAGCCGGATTCGCAGGGAGTTGAAGGCGTCTCTGAGTGCGAAGGCCGCCAGGAGTCCGAGGATGGCGCCACCCAATTGTTCTTTCCGCCCGCCCCCAATCACATCGTCCATCACGAAGCGGGTCAGCTTGGGATAGGCGAAGGTCGCCAGTTGCCCCAAGAGGGCGCAGACGATGGTGCCCGAGGCCAGCAGCGGATAAGGCCGTAGGTAGCCGGAGACGCGACGGATGATTTCCCCCGTGGTGCGGGGACGGACGGCAAAGGCTCCCTTTGCGTCGCCGTGGACATGGGCGAGGTATTGCACAATGACTGGATGCGGACGGTCTGGCGTGAGGGCTCTAAAACTCTGTCGGTTCAGGGGCAGGCCCAATGGGCTTCCCAGGAATCGGCGTCCCAGCGGAACTGGGCGCGCTCATGATGCTCGGGCTTCAACTGCAGCCAGTCCAGTTCATGACCGGGGGTTACCAATGCGGCGAATGGCTCCACGGGATGGTCTCCGCAGGGGATTTCCCAGGGAGCGAGGATTTGCTCTCCGGGTCGGGGAACCGTGGCATACAGGCGTCG
>JAPLUH010000217.1 GCA_026397675.1 Verrucomicrobiota bacterium | reverse complement strand
ATAGTTGGTGGCCAGCACGGTCACCCATAACGCATTGTCCATGCTGGCGGTCGCAGCCCCATTGTAGGGCACCGGTTTGCCATGATCGGACAAGTACATGAAGGTCGACAACGTCATCGACTTGGCGTTGTTAATGCACTTAATCGAATTGGCCTTCGCCTTCGCCTTCGCCAAGGCCGGCAAGAGCATTCCAGCCAGAATGGCGATGATGGCGATGACCACCAGAAGTTCGATTAGGGTGAAGCCCCGGCGAATCCGGGACGGGTAGAGTCCGAGTGTCATGGCAAAATCAGGAGTTTGAACTATCCGGCTCCGCAATCCTCGCAGGGTCAAGGGTGGAGTTGCCGATCGGCCGACCCATCCTATCGAACAGAGCCGAATTCCACTCCCACCCACGACTCGGCTGCCAAGGTGCCGAGTTGGCGGCGGAGGGCTAGGATGTTGCCCTCTTCGGTGGGGTGATTGCGATTGCTCAGGAAGATCACCCAGGTGTGGCTGCCGGGATCTTGCCACAGGGAGGTGCCGGTCCATCCGGAATGGCCGAACGATCCGACCGGAAAGAGGGATCCGCGCGGTCCGGCATAAGGCGAATCAATGTCCCAGCCCAGACCCCGTTTCGGGAGATTCGGCGGTGTTTGCACCGAGATCATGCGGGCCACCGTCTCCGGACGGAACACCCGAACCCCTTCCAGGGTTCCGCCAGCATCCATCATGCGGCAGAAGCGGGCCACGTCGGCGGCGGTCGTGAATAAGCCCGCGTGTCCGGCCACGCCGCCCATTTTTCGGGCCGTCGGGTCGTGCACCTCGCCGCGAAAACACGTGCCATCGGCGCGCCGTTCCGTGGGGGCAATGCGGTCGACTGCCAGACCGTGCAGCAGGGGACGGTAAGCCGTGTCCCGCATCTTCAGAGGTCGATACACGTGGGCTTCGCAAAAGGCATCCAAGGTCTGGCCCGAAACCTTCTCCACGAGATGACCCAAGAGAATGAAATTAATGTCGGAATAAACGAACCGGGTGTCGGGCGGATGCGTGGGCTTCTCATCGCAGGCCAGTTCCAGGGCCTTGTCGGAACCGCTCCAAGCGCCGCCACCCAAACCGGGGCGCAATCCCGAAGCGTGCGTCAGAACTTGCCGCACCGTAATGGCCTCCTTGCCGTGGGCGGCGAAGGCCGGGAGATAATGGGCCAGGGGCTTCTCCGGGTCGATGCGCCCGCGCTCAATCAGCCAGGCCACCGCTGGCGTCGTGGCCAGCACCTTGGTGAGCGAGGCAGCATCATAAATCGTGTCCAGGCTGGCCTGCTCCAGCGATGGATCCACCGAGCGGTGCCCATAGGCCTTGGAATACACCACCCCGTTGCGCTCCAACCAGAAGACTCCGCCCGGGCAACGATTGGAGGCGATGGATTGCACGATGGCCCCGTCGATGGCCGAGAGCTTCTCACTGCGAAAAACCGACGACAGAACTACCGGCTTTGGCGGCTGCGGCGCACGGCACCCCAAGGCGAGGAGCACTAGCGCCAGAGTTACCCAGCGAGCGAAACCGCCGTAACAGACGGAAACGGAACGGCCTTTGGCGGAGTCGATGGTCATGAAGTTAGTGGGCGACGGCGGGTTGCGGGGTCGGGGCTTCCGGCAGGAGTTCGGAGGAATGCATGGGCCGCGTTGGAAACCAGCGATCCAGCAGCACGTAGACGACCGGAATCACATACAGAGTCAGGAAGGTGCTGGTGAGCATGCCTCCCACGACCGCGACGCCCATCGGACGACGACTCTCGGCACCCGCGCCAAAACCAATGGCAATGGGCATGATGCCCTCCACCGTGGAAAAGGCCGTCATGAGAATGGGCCGTAGCCGAACCTTGCCGGCTTCCATCATCGCCGAAACTGGGTCAATGCCCTGTTGGGCGCGCTGATTGGCGTATTCGACCAACAAGATCGAATTCTTGGTCACCAGCCCGATGAGGAGCACTAGGCCGATTTGGCTGAACAAGTTGATGTTCATGGAGGGGATCACTGGGATCACCCCGGTCTTGCCCAGGAAGGCCAGCACCCACAGCAACCCGAAGGCGCCCACCGCGGCCAACGGCAACGCCAGCATGACCGTGAAGGGATGGATCAGACTCTCAAACTGCGCAGCCAAGGTCATGTAGACGATGATCGCGGCCAGACCGAGCACGAACCAAATCTCACCGGTGCTGTCGGCCAGGTTCTTCGCTTCCCCTTCCCACGCATGCAGAGTGCCCGCCGGCAGATCTTTCAAGAGCGGCTGAACTTGCTCCACCACCACACCAATGGGAGTGCCGCCCGGAGAGGCCGTGATGCTGGCGCTGCGGAGTCGACCGTAGTGGCTGATGGAATTGGGGGCCGCGCCGGACGTTCGAGTTACTAGGGCGTTGAGCTGAATGAGTTCCCCGCGCTGATTGCGGACATACACTGTGTCCAACTCCTGCGGTGTGAGTCGGGAGGCCCGCTCCAACTGGGCGATGACTTCGTACTCCTTGCCATCCACCTTCATACGACTCAAATCCAGGCCACCGAAGAGGATCTGAAGCGTCCGAGAAATGTCTTCGATGCTCACCCCCAGCGCAGCGGCTCGACTGCGATCCACCGAGAGGCGCAGCTCGGGCTTGTCCACCTCATAGCTAACCCGGATGTTCTTGAGCAGAGGTTGGCCCGCAGCGTTGGTCAGTCCACTAATACGAGCCGAGAGCGCCTGCGCCGTCTGATTGAGCGTGTCGAGGTCCTGGTTCTGGATCACCAGTTCGAACGGCGAGTTGTTAAAGCCCACCTCGATGGCCTTGGGAAGATTAGCAATAGCGAAGCCCCCTTCAACCTCGGCAAAGAAACGCTGCGACATCCCACCCGGTCCGTTGACGATTTCCTGGGTTGAGCGTTTCCGTAGTGAGCGATCTTGGAAGGTCACAAAAACAATTCCGAACGACGCCTGACCGGGACCACTAAAGCCCGGGGCCACAATGGCGCCGTAACTTTTTACCTCCGGGACGCTAGCAATGATGGCCTCGGCCTTGCGGAGCTGCCGGTCGGTAAACTCACTCGTGGAACCGTTCGGAGTGAGGACGACCGCAAACATCCGGCTCTTGTCCTCCTGCGGCAGAAAGTCTTTATCCAAGCCTCGATAAGCAAAGATCATCAAGGCCACGGTTCCCAAGGTCACCAGCACCGACAGGAAGCGGTGACGCAGGGCCCAGCGCAGAGAACTTAGGTAGCCGCGAGTCACGGCATCGAGGATCGCCTCAAACACTGCGAAAAGCCCGGTGGCCTTCTTGCCGTGGATGGGCTTAAGCACCCGAGCAGCGATGGCCGGCGACAAGGTGAGCGCGACAAACGCCGAGATGATCACCGAAACCGAGACAGCCACGGCGAACTCCACGAAGAGACGGCCCGTGGTGCTTTTCTGGAAGGCCAGCGGTGTAAAAACCGCCACCAGCGACAGGGTGATAGCGATGACAGCAAAGCTGATCTCGTCCATGGCCTTGAAGGCTGCCGCCATGGGTTTCATGCCCTCTTCGATGTGCCGGTAAATGGCTTCCAGCACCACGATGGCGTCGTCCACCACGATGCCGATGACCAGCACCAGCGCGAGCATGGTGAGGATGTTCACCGAATAACCCATGAGGTGGAGCACCGCAAAGGTACCAATGATAGACACCGGGATGGCCACGATCGGGATGAACGTCGCCCGCAAATCACGGAGAAAAACAAAGATGATGAGCACTACCAGACCGAAGGCGATGGCCAGCGTGTCCCACACCTCGCTAATGGCTTTTTCGACGTAAATGCTCGAGTCATAACTCACCGTCATCTGCACCCCGTCAGGCAGGGTGGGTTGGATCGCCTCCATTTCCGCGCGGATGGATTGCGCCACATTCACCGTGTTGGCCTTGGCCTGCTTGACGACGCCCAAGAAAACGCAGGGTTTGCCGGAGGCGCGGGCGATGGTGCGGTAATCCGAAACGCCGTCCTCTGCCCGACCCACATCCTTGAGCCGCACTAAGTTGGCTCCTTCGGCCCGCAGCACGAGGTTGTTGAACTCCTCGACCGACTTCATCTCGCCGCGGGTCTGGATGGTCATTTCCCGGTCCAGGTTCTCCACGCGTCCGCTGGGCAATTCGATGTTCTGCTGCCGGAGCGCCTGCTGAACATCCAATACCGTGACGCGACGGGCGGCCATCCGCGCCGAATCGAGCCACAGCCGCATCGCATAGCGTTTCTCGCCACCGATGGTGATAGAGGACACGCCGGTGACCCCTTGGAAGCGGGGCTTGATTTGCTTTTCTGCGAGCGTGGTCATCTCTAGCGGGGAATACCGCTCGCTATTCAGAGCGATCCAAAGGATCGGCTGCGCATCGGAATCCTGCTTGGAAATGATGGGCTCGCGGATGTCTCGGGGCAGCGCGCCGCGCACGCGGGAGACCCGGTCCCGGACATCCTGAGCTGAGGTGTCGATATCCCGGGAAAGATCGAACTCCACTGAAATACTACTGACACTCTCCCTACTTTCACTGCGTAAGGTCTTGATGCCCTCGATATTATTGATGGCCTCCTCAAGACGCTCGGTCACCTCGGTCTCAACCACCTGCGCATTGGCGCCGGGGAAGATCGTCGTCACAGAAACGATGGGCGGATCAATGTCTGGCAACTCGCGGACGGGAAGACGGGACAAACCAATCAACCCAAAGAGCACCAGCACGAGATTCATCATCCAGGCGAGGATGGGACGCTGGATAGAAATGCGCGGCAGGATCATTGGATTCACAAGTGAGCCGGTTTGCGCCCAGAAACTCAACGCCGAGATGAACTCAAAAGGGGTCGGTCCCACCTATTTACACAAAAGGGGACACTCTCTACTCTTCCGCTGTCGTTGCGGTGGCTCCGCGGTATCGGGCCTCCGCTCGCTGAGTAGGCTCTGAGGAGGATGATCTTTCGCGCTTTGCGCGAGGGGTGAGGGTGTTCGCCTCCAAGGCTCGCTACGGCCCGACACCGCTCCGCTCGAATCGCCTGGGGGTCGGTCCCACCTATTTACACAAAAGTGGACACTACAACATATTACCTACTGGAAACTTTCTGAGGCTAGCGCCCGGGGTTGGTGCCTCGGGGAGGGCTCCGCGGGTTCGGTCCTGCGTTCGCAGGGAACGTGGGGACAGGAGTCGCTTTCGCGCTGATGCGCGGGGGGCTGGGGTGTTGACGTTCCGATGCTCACTGCGGCC
>JAPLUH010000047.1 GCA_026397675.1 Verrucomicrobiota bacterium | reverse complement strand
TTAAAAACCTTTCTGCAGAAGTCGAACACCCGCGCTGCGGCAGGCTCCAAACCCTCATCGGCAGCACCGTGAGAAGGGGCTAGCGGGGAGGAAGGACCTTTCGACGATCCCGGCGTCGCGCGCGGCGGGCTTTCTCAGCGGCTTGCTCTGCGGTTGTTCCCTGGTGGAATTCAGGAAAGAGTTAAGGCGTTGTCCCCCAATGAATGAATCGATGCCACCGCGCCGGGCCTCATGGTTCTCAAGAGGTGTGATGGCCTGGTTGAACACGGGAGGGTTTCCTGTTTTTCGACGGGTCGTTCCGCTGGCTGCCGTGGTCGCGATGCTGGCAATGATCGAGGCGGCCGAGCCGGCCGTTTCGGGGTCGCTCTTCACCCGAGCCCAGACGCATTGGGCCTTCCAACCGTTGTCAGCATCGGTGCCGGGTCGAGGGTCGGATCTCGCTGCTGATGAATCCCAGGTCAGCGCCTTGGACCGGTTTGTCGAAAAGCGCTTGCGGTCCCAGGGCCTGTCCCCAAGCCCGCAGGCCGATGCGGCGACCCGCCTGCGTCGGATGGCATTGGTGCTCACCGGATTGCCCCCGACTCCGGAAGATCTCCAGGCCTTTGTCGCCGACCATAGACCCGAGGCCACGGAGATTTGGTTGGAGCGGTTGCTGGCCTCCCCGGCCTATGGAGAGCGCTGGGCCCAGCACTGGCTGGATGCGGTGGGTTATGCCGATTCCAACGGGTACTTTAACGCCGACTCGGATCGTCCGTTGGCCTTCCGTTACCGCGACTACGTGATCCGGTCGATCAACCAGGACAAACCCTTTGACCGCTGGATACGGGAGCAATTGGCGGGCGATGAATTGGCGGGATGGAAACCCGGGGATCCAGTGACTCCGGAGATTCGGGAGTTGCTGGAGGCGACCCATTTCCTGCGCAACGGTCAGGACGGCACGGGTGAATCGGACGGCAATCCGGACGAGGTCCGTGTGGACCGTTATTATGCGTTGGAAGCCTGCCAGCAAATCATCGGGTCGAGCTTGCTGGGACTGACCGTTCAGTGCGCCAAGTGCCACGACCACAAGTTCGAGCCCATCACCCAGAAGGACTATTATGCCTTGCAGGCGTTCTTCTATCCCGCCTTTCCCATCGAGGATTGGGTGAAGCCCAACGACCGGGTCATCGAGGCACCGCTGAGCGGTGAACACGAGGCCTGGTTGGCGGCCGAGCGTCGCTGGGAAAACGGCGAAGCCCAAGCCCGTGCAGGATTGTCGGGCTGGAAGGCCGAGCATCAGCCCCCGCTCAAACCTCTGTGGGAAGACTCGTTCGAGGACCCGGGATCTCTCGGTGACCGTTGGTCCAACACCGTTCCCGGAGAGGACCAACCTGCCGGTTCACCGCCTGTTTCTATCGGTGGTTCGGTGGGCCCGGCCGCTCGGGTGAAGGAGGGAGTTCTTCAACTCATCGAAGGCGGCGGGTCCGGGGACCGCTGGTTGTCCACTCGCCAGCGGTTCTCGTGGCAACCGCCGTTGGTGGGGGATTGGATCCAGGTCACTTTTGATCTCGTCGCATTGAAGACCGATGGACAGGCCCAGGATTCCGATCGCATCGGTTACGTGCTGGCGACGCACGATTTCGCCGATCGCGGAACCCAGTCCGGCGGCAACTTGCTGATCGACGGTCATCCCACCGGAGCCAGCACCGTGCACCTCGATTACCCCGGTGCGGACTCCAAGTCTATTGGCAGCATCGGTGGTCAAGGTTATCGGGCCGGGCACAATTATGGGGTCCGCATCACTCGTCTGGAGAAAGACCGATTCTCGCTCCAGCACTGGGTGGATGGGATGGCCGATGGAACGCCGCTAACCTTATCAGCCTCGGACTTGCCGCCGGGCGGGTTTGGTTTCGAGTTGTGTTGTGGCCGCGGCTTTCAGGTCGATCAGGTGCGCATCAACACTTCTCCGCGTGTGGGAACACCAGAACACGAGCGCTGGTTGGCCTACGAAGGGGCACTGAAAACTCAAGTCCAGGAGCGGGACCGTCGGTTGGCTGTCCTCAAGGCTCAGCGATTACCCAAACCGGGGCGCATTGCGTGGGTCAGCGACGTGCATCCAGAGCCACGCCCGGTGCCCTTGCTCAAACGCGGCAACCCCAAGACCCCGGGTGAGCCGGTCGAGCCGGCCTTTCCGGGTTTTCTGGATCGCGGGCAGAAACTCCGAGCGGCGATGCCTGTCCCTCACGGACGGACCACCGGCCGACGCTTGGCTTGGGCGCAGTGGTTGACGGCATCGGGCACTCCGCAATCAGCTTTGCTGGCGCGTGTCACCGTCAACCGGATCTGGCAGCAGTGCTGGGGTGTCGGATTGGTGGAGACTTCAGAAAATCTCGGCTTGAGCGGAGCCCCTCCGACCCATCCGGAGTTGTTAGAATGGTTGGCGGCCGAGTTTGTGAATTCAGGCTGGAGCCTGAAGCATCTCCACCGGCAAATCTTGTGTTCCCGGACATTCCAGCAATCCAGTGCGCCGCGTGCGGAGGCGATGTCCGTCGACCCGGCCAATCGGGGGTTGTGGCGGTTTCCCGTCCACCGACTAGATGCCGAAGGAATTCGCGACCTGATCATCGCAGCTAGTGGGGTTTTGGATCCGAAATCCAGTGGTCCGTATGTTCCCACACCGCGCAACGGCGACGGAGAGGTTTTGGCGGACGAGTCCGCACCGGGAGCACGGGCCCGTTCGGTGTATCTCCAACACCGCCGAACGCAGGTGCCCACCTGGTTGGTTAACTTCGATGCGCCGTCGCTGGTGTTCAATTGCACTCGTCGGGCTCGAACCACCATGCCGCTGCAATCCCTGAGCTTGCTCAATTCGGAGTTCACGCTGCAGCGGGCTCGGGATTTGGTGCTCCGGCTCGATCGGGAGTGCGGGGTTTCAGAGAGGGCGCGCATTCAGCGAGCCTTCCTGTTGGTTTGCGGTCGTGAGCCCGATGCCTCCGAGCGCTCGGCGTCGGAAGAGTTTCTGCGCCATCAGCTATCTCTTTATACGGCCCATCCCGATTCCAACCAGCGGGCTTGGCGGGATTTCGCCCAATCGCTCTTCACCCTCAACGATTGCCTCTACCTCCGATGAACCCCTCCATGGATTTTCTGTCGCGGCGTGGTTTTCTGGGGCGTTCGGCCGGAAGCCTGGGATTCCTCGCGCTTCAACAGTTGTTGTCGCGGGACCCACTTCTGGCAGCCGGAGCAGTCGCGCCGGCACACCGGCGTCCCAAGGCGAGGGCGGTCATCAGTCTCTTTCAGCATGGCGGTCCGAGTCAGATGGACCTCTTCGACTACAAACCCGCGTTGAATCGTTGGAGTGGGCAACCCTATCCGGGCGGGGATCTGGAGGTTCACTTCGACAAGCAGGCGGGTAATGTGTTGGGGGCACCCTATCAATTTCGGCCTCAGGGCCAGTGCGGCATGCAGCTTTCAGAATTGCTGCCGCATACCGGATCCATCGCCGACGACATCACCTTGATCCGTTCCATGACCACCGGGTCGGTCGATCACGAATCGGCGTTGCGCATCATGCATACGGGGCGATTTCTGGCAGGGTTGCCCTCGATGGGTTCCTGGGTGTTGTATGGTCTGGGTTCGGAGAATGAAAATTTGCCGGCGTATGTGGTGCTGTCCGATCCCGGTGGCCTCCCGGTCGATGGTGAGCGCAATTGGTCTTCCGGATTCCTTCCGGCGTTGTATCAGGGAACTCCCTTCCGCAGTGGCAAAACTCCGGTGTTTCATTTGCAAACCCCGGCCGGCATTTCCGCCGAGGCGCGGCGCCATCAATTGGACTTCATCACTCGTCTGAATCGGCATCAGTCCGAGCGTGATCCGGCCAATTCGGAATGGCAGGCACGGTTGGCCCAATTCGAGACCGCCGCCCGCATGCAAACCGCCGTGCCCGAGGTGATGGACTTGTCGGGGGAATCGGCAGCCACGCGACGGCTCTACGGCCTCGACAACCCGGTGACCGCTGAATACGGGCGGCGGTGCCTCATCGCCCGGCGGTTGGTCGAGCGGGGTGTGCGGTTCGTGCAGTTGTTCTTGAGCGGCCAGCCTTGGGACACTCACGACAAAAACGCTGAGCGGCTCAAGGGCCTCTGTGCCATGACCGACCAACCCAGTGCCGCATTGGTCCAGGACCTCAAGGCCCGTGGGTTGCTCGACGACACCATCGTGCTTTGGACCGGCGAATTTGGGCGTCTGCCGATCTCCCAGGGCAAAGATGGTCGCGATCATAATCGGCATGCCTTTTCTCTCTGGGTTGCGGGTGGCGGTATCAAGGCGGGGCATGTCCACGGGGCGACCGATGAGTTTGGCTACAAGGCGGTGCAGGATGTGGTCACTGTCCACGACTTCCATGCCACGCTGTTGGGACAATTGGGGCTAGATCACACCCGTCTCCATGTTCCCCACGAGGGACGCGAAGCGAGTCTTACCGATGCGGAGGTGACCGGTGCCAAGCCGGTGCCCTCGCTCCTGGCTTGAGCGCCCGATTCTGAAGATCCCAGCGTTGCGGGATTGCCCGCGGGCCGTACCGTCGGTCCAGCATGGCGTTTGAATCGTTCCGGGACTGGGTGGAGTTGCTCGAAAAAGCGGGTGAGTTGATCCGTATTTCGCATCCCGTCGCCACGGAGTTGGAGATCACCGAGATCGCCGACCGTGAGATGAAGAAACCGGGCGGTGGCAAGGCGTTGCTCTTCGAGAAGCCCACGGTACGGGGCGTTGTTTCCCCGTTCCCGGTGGCCATTAACACGCTCGGCTCCTGGAAGCGCATGGCCATGAGCATGAATGCCGCTTCGGTGGACGACGTGGCCGC
>JAPLUH010000318.1 GCA_026397675.1 Verrucomicrobiota bacterium | reverse complement strand
TTTTTTGCCCGAGTCGATTTGATCGGACTTTTCAACCTCCCGGGGCTTCACCGAGCCCGGTTCGGCCAACCAGTTCTTCTTGCGATCGTATTCATCCATCAAGCGCTGCTGCGCCTTGGGATCCATATTGGGAATAGCCGTAGACGGAGTGGGCAAGGACACATCAATGGCCCCTCCCAGAGAATTACCGGCACGAAACACGTCGAATTGACGGTTGCGCAAGAGCTTGTTCATCGTGCCCACACGCTCCGCCTCGGACTGAAGTCGGTATCCGGCAGCTTCGTCCGGCCGCAAGGCTCCGGAGGTTTGCGCCTTATCGCCCGCCAGGATCGGCAACACTGCCAACCCTACGACGCCGAGCATGATGGATACTCTGCCGCGGTTCATCACCAATAGATAAGGCCGAAACCGGGGATGCGTCAAAGGCCTTTGCTGGTCTATCCCTGGGCGACCGCGGAACCTATCGCCGAACCGGATCCCCCTCCGGATCGGGCGCTCAGATATGCCTCGCGGAATTGAGAAGCCCGCACGCGAAACCAATCCCAATTGCCGGCGGCCACCTGACGGGAGTCGAACAAGGGGCTTCCGACCCCAAAGGCATCGGCTCCGGCGTGGCAAAAGGAGGCCAGAGTCTCGACGGTGACCCCACCGGTGGGCATCAGCGGAATTTCCGGGAATGGAGCCTTCACGGCTCGGAGGTGATTCGGGCCCAGCTGGTCCGCCGGGAACACCTTCACCATTTTAGCCCCGAGGCTCCAGGCGGTGAAGATTTCGGTCGGAGTCATCGCTCCCGGAAAAATTGGAACACCCAAATCAAGACAGGCGCGAATAACCTCCGGCAACACCACGGGGGTAACAATGAAACTCGCCCCCGCGTCCAGAGCCAGCTTGAGACCCTCCATCGAAGTGACCGTCCCGGCCCCGACATTGCCACGGTCACCCAACAAATCACGGGTGAGGCGGATAAGGTCGGCCGCCCCGGGACTGTTCAAGGTAACCTCTAGATTAACCAGACCCCCGGCCATCACCGCAGGAACCAACTGCTCGACTTGAGCTCGGGGAAAGAAACGGAGGATGCCAACAATGGGCATCGAACGGAACAACGTGTCATTGAAGGGCGTGCTCATTGAAAACGCGGAAGACTCTTTTTTTGGGAGGCGCTTCACTGACCGGGGGCCAATCGGCGCCAGACCCGACGCTGCCCCATTTCGGCCAACCCGTCGACTTCGATGGCATTCCAGCGCGGGCTCAAACCGCATTCGGTAGCGGCCATCGTGTAGGCCTCTCGTAACGCCTCTCCCGCTGCCAAAATGATGGGTGACTCCCCTGCCCCAAGCGAACGCAACTCCGACCCGATCAACAGTCCGCTGAGGAAGGAGCGGTTGGAGGCCCCGGAGCAGCCCCGGAGTACCTGGCGGGTCCTCACCTGAAACAAGTTCGCGGCAAGCCCGGCCCGAGCCGACGCCGCCACACCTTCCCTGAAGGCGTCCCAGTGCATCGCTCCCTCTGGCTCGCCGCTCGCTGCAAGATCCATGGAATGCCGAAGCATGCTTTGCGTGCGCAGCATCTCGAAAAGTTCCCCGGTCATGAAAGTCGTGATCGCAGTGAGAACACCCGATTCGAGACGGAGGTGTTTTGAATGAGTTCCCGGCAACACCAGCGTGGCCCGAAGCGGAAGGAGGTCGCAGACGTGTTCGGCCCAACCCAGGGCCTGGGTCTCTTCGCCGCGCATCATGTCGTTCTCACCGCGAACTCCTGAGATCAAATACACACCTGGCTCAACCCACTGGCCCACCACGCTCGAGCCCTCCAGAGAAAACGGCAGGCGGGCATACGGCAACTCGCGCCAGCCAATGCTCGAACTGGCCATCCCAGAAACCATCACCGGCAGCCCCACCGGTGCACCTAAGCGCAACAGTGCTGCCTGAAGCGCCTCGCGAAACGCCCAAGCCCGATCTCCGCCACGAGCCGCCAAACGCGCGGCACCCTCTTCAGAAGCGACTTCCCGAAGTCCTTCCGGGCCATGCCACCGGAGGCGCAGTCGTGAAGTTCCCCAGTCACAGGCGATAAAATTCATCGCGCTGACTTCCATCGGCTCCATTCCAGGCCCGGGCGATCGACCCGAAAGCTCACCAGTCGTTTCTCGTGAGCCTCGGTCACATAAACGGTGCAACCGTCGGCCCCTCCGAAGCAGAGATTGCTCGGATTTGGGCCAAGCACGTCGATTTCTCGAAGAATCTCAGCAGTAGGAGACAGCTTCACGACGGTGCCCTTCCCGTGGCGGGTCGCATACACGTTGCCATCAACATCACACCGCATGCCGTCGAAGCCATGGTCCGGAAACTCCTTGAAGAGACGTCGATGTTCCAGCGAACCGTCGCTACGGATATCAAAGACCCAGATGCGCCGCTGAATGCTTTCGTTGACGTACAACCGCTTTCCGTCCGGGCTGACTTCGATGCCATTGGTCGTGCCCATTCCTTCGGCCTCCCGGTGGGCCTTGCCATCCGTATCAATTCGCCACAGCTGGCCGGTGCTGTCCTTCCAGTTCGGATCGCTGGCGTACAAGGTTCCGTTGGCGGCGATGGCTAGATCGTTGGGCTGATTCATCCGACCCTCGTGAACCACTTGCACCACTTCCCGAGTGACTGGGTCGATCCGATGAATCTTGTGAGCGGTATAGTCGGCGACATACATCCGACCGGAACGATCGAAGCG
>JAPLUH010000225.1 GCA_026397675.1 Verrucomicrobiota bacterium | reverse complement strand
ACTGTCTCAAGTGCCACGGTACCGAGAAGCAGAAGGGCAAATATCGTGTGGATTCCAAGGAAGCCGCCTTCAAAGGAGGTAAGAGCGACAAACCGGCGGTGGTGGCTGGAGACCCGGACAAGAGCGAGATCATCCACCGTGTGTTTCTGGACAAGGACAACGACGAGTTGATGCCGTCGGAGGGTGGGCCCTTGGCCGACCCCATCCGGGCCAAGCTGAAGGAATGGATTAAAGAAGGTGCCAAGTGGCCCGAGGGAGTAGTGCTGACGGCGGCCGTGGCGGCCCCAGCTCCGTCGGCTGCTCATCCCTCCCGTCCTGCCCGGCCGGTGCCGCCGCTGCCACAATTGCCCAAGGAGTACCAAGCGGCCTCCTCCGAGTCTTCCGGAATCGCGGCTCTGTCCAAGGCCGGGATCGAAGCTCGCCCAATTGCTATCGGAGTGCCCTGGAAGGAAGCCAACTTCCGTCTAAAGGGTCCCGAGGTGACCGATGCGACCCTGGGTCCTGTTTCCGGGATCAATAGCTTGGTCGAGCTGCGCTTGGGGAACACCAAGATCACCGATGCAGGTCTCAAGCAAATTTCGGGACTCACCCACCTCCAAACGCTGGGGTTGGAGTTGACCGCGGTTACCGACGCTGGGCTTGACCACATTCAGGGGCTCCAAAACCTCGTGTATCTAAACTTGTATGGCACCAAAGTGACCGATGCTGGTTTGGCCAAACTCGCGGGCCTTAAGCACCTCCGAAACCTCTATGTCTGGCAAACGCAAGTGACCCCAGAGGGAATCAAAAAGCTCGAGGCAGCGCTGCCGGGGTTGGACATCAACAGCGGTTGGGTCGCTCCTCCGGTCGAGAAGAAAGACGAGACCAAGAAGGACGAGGCCAAGAAAGTTGAGCCGAAAAAGTAGTTTCCGGCTCCCCAGCGGTGGCGCTTGGAAGGTCCTCCTTGAGGCTTTGGCGCAAGACGCTACCGGTTGAATCCAAGCCCCACGATCGAGTCATCCCCCGGTTTCCGTCACTGGATCCGGGGGATTTCTTTTTTTAGACAAGCGCTCGGCGGCGCAGGTCGGCCCCTCGAATTTCTGGAATTAAGAATCCGCAGGCTGCTAAGATCATGGCCGCGGCCATCCATCCCATTGTCGCTGGTGACAGGGTTTGGACCGCCTGGAAGGCACAGAGGGGCGCTAGCACTCCCCGAATTCCGGTCGAGAAGGTGTGGACAGCCATGTAGTCGGTCACATGGGCCGGTGGGGCTACTTTGGTGACCCACAGGCCCCAGGCGACGTCGCCGCCGGCAGTGGAGATGCCGTAAAAAATCGCGCCGATAATGAGCCCCACGGGTGTCTCACTCATGAAGAAGGTGGCGATGCCGACGGCGAAACCGGCATTCAACGTGACGCGGAGTCGAAAGAAGTTCATCCGGTCAAACAGGCGTCCCCAAACCGGGCTCATAATCCAGCGGGCCGCATTGGGGATGATCAAGGTCAGCCAGGCGATCTCCGCAGCACTCAGTCCTAGGCCGAAGCGTGGATTTCCCAAGTATTCTACGCGGATGGGTAGCATGGCGAGGTTGGCGAAACCCATGAGCATCCAGGCGATTAACGCGTTCCGGAACACCGGGTCTTCTCGGACGAAGCGAAGTCCCTGCAGAGGATGGGTGGCAGCGCTCGAATCCAACGCTCGGGTCGGGATGCGACGCACTGCGACGGCGGCAGCGAAGTAGGCCAGAGCAAAGAGGGCGGTCATCCAACGCCAACGGTCAGACGCGAAGGAAGCGCTCGGAGACGCGTGGTTGGGCATCAAGCCGCTGCTGAGGATTTGCCCACCAATCCATGCAAAGACCATAGCCGCTGCGATGCGGACCATGAAGGCGCTGGAATACAATCGGCCCCGCTGGTCGGCCGGGTAATTGTCGTGATAAATCTGGGTCATCAGCGGGATGGCGCAGGTCGATGTGAGCAAGGCGAACACACACCCGACGGTGTACACCACTGGATGAGGTACTAGGGTCACCAGCAGGCAGCTTAAGCCTCCAAGGCCTAGTAAGCCGGAGACGGCCCGGGAGGGTTGGAGTCCGAGGTGACGGGCCGCATTGACCACCAACGGAGAGAGCAGCAGACCGACGGAAGTGCCCGCAGCGATGAGAGCCTTGGCCCAGGGTCCCAGATCAAAAACCCGTGTAGCGATGAGCAGAAGGAAGGTGTTACCCGCTGTCTCGATGATACCCCCGAAGACCGAGCGCCAGCGCTCCATCCGGAAGGTGAGTTGAGCGCGTTCGGCAGGGCTGATCATGAATTAGGGCCGCTGGGCTCCGCTGAAGGAGCTGCTGGGCGGCACCTCATTCGGACTCCGTCATCGGGGATTTGACGGCGTCGGCGATCCGGCGAAGCCATTCCCAGGTGTAGAGCCCGGTGGAGTGGCTGTCGCCCCACAGGGGTTGGACAGCGTAATTGCCGACCCAGGGCAGTTTGCGCAACTGAAAGGATTCCGCCCCATACGGCCTCTGCGGAGGGCGGTAGGTGGTTCCAAAAATATCACTCTCGCCCATGCAGGCGGCGCAGGGGCAGAAACGACGAAGACTTTCCAGGGGGATGAAATCTTCTCGGCCATCCACCCAGCGGATGGCCAGTTCTTGTGCGAAGAGGGTGATGTCGGCCGGTTGCATCGCGCTGACGGTGGTGCTGGGTGAGGCTCGCGTCCAGTGGCTTCGGTGTCGTACCGATTGCGAAACCGTGGACTTGCCTCAATTCTATCCAAATGGTGCCACGCTACTCGATCTTGATCCTGAGCCTCTGGATGACGGTTTGTGCCGCGAGCATTTCCGAGGAGAGCCCGTCGGTCGAAGACATCGTCAAAGGGCTCGTCGAGCGGCTCAAATCCATGCCGGAGTTGCAGGCGGGTCGAGCGCACGTCTGCCGTCGTCTGACTGTTTTTGATACCCTTGAAGCCGACGGCAAGATTTTTGAGCGCAAGACCAAGGAGTATCGCGTGGCCGTGACCAATGGCGTGGAGACGACGCGACTGGTGCGCATCGATGACCACGAGCCGCCTCCGGCCGATGCCCGTAGCGAGGAGCGCAAGGATCGCGAGGCGCGCGAGCGCTATGGCAAACCCACCGGCGTGAAGAAGCGTCGAGGCATGGAGGTGATCGATGAGTCGCTCATCCGGCGTTTCGACTACCGATGGGTGGGTTATGAGGTGATTGCCGGTAGAACTAATCACGTTCTGGAGTTTTCAGCCCGACACGCTGAACCGGGTCGGAGCTCGGCCAATGCCTTCGCCGACCGGCTCATGTCTCAACTGCAGGGTCGCCTGTGGATCGACACCGAAGAACACGAGTTGGCCCGGGTGGAGGCCCGACTGGGCAAGAGTTTTGACGTGCTCGCGGGGGTGGTGGCCTCGATCCAGAAAATGACACTGTTGATCGAGCGCTTCCGCCTGCCGGATGGACGGTGGGTGGATGGTCGATTCCAGACAGCCTTTGAGGGACGCAAGTTCCTCAGCGCGCTGCGCATGCGCTTACAAGTGGAGCAGGATCGCTACGAGACCACGACGGTCAACCCGGGCTAAATTATCGGCGGCGCGCAGAGAGCCAGCGATTGGTTTGATCGAGCAGCACTGCGAGAATAACGACCGCGCCGATAATGATCTGCGAGTAGTTCTGGTCGATACCCAGGATGACGATCCCGCTGGAGATCAATTGGATGATTAGGGCTCCTAGCAAGGCGCCGAGAGCCGTGCCTCGTCCGCCCGTGAGACTGGCCCCACCGACGACAGCTGCGGCGATGACGTTCAGTTCGTAGCCGTTGCCGTCGGCCGACGTGGCCGATCCGTAATATCCCAGCGAGAGCAGTGCGGCGATGCCGGCGGTCAGTCCGGAGACAGCGAAAACTCCAAGTTTTACGCGCCCGGTCTGGATACCGCTGAATCGGCTGGCCGTCTCATTGCCGCCCACCGCATAGATGCGACGTCCGGGAACAGTGCGCGTGAGCCAAAGCCCCCCGGCCACGGCGACCAACACCATGGCCGCCAGCGGGACCAAGGTGAGACCACCGGGAGTTGTCCACTTGACCCCGGAGCGGAATCCCTCCGGGAAGCCACCGGTGCTGAGTCCGTGGGTGAGCACAAAGGCCACGCCCCGATAAATGGCCATGGTGCCTAGGGTGATAATGAACGGGTGAACTCTCAGGGCGACGCTCATGCCGCCGTTGGCCAGTCCGCAGAGCACGCCTGTTCCAAGGCACACGGCGCAACCCAGCCACGCGCCTTGGGTGGCAGACGCAGCCGCGGGCCCCTCCGGTCCGAAGGTGTGGAACACCTGGGCTGCCAACACCCCCGACAGCGCGTAAATGGCCCCCACGCTCAGGTCGATTTGGCCAGCGATGATCACGAAGGTCATGCCCACGGCCATGATGGCGAAGAAGCTCGTGTCCTTAGCGAGTTGGGTGAGGTTTTCGGCGTTGAGGAACTTGTTCACCCGTTGCTTGGCGGCGATGCGGTTCCCATCGGCGTCCTCGGTGAACACTCTTTGGCGCTCACCATTGGGTCCGGTTTCAAAGAGAGGGCGCTCGACCGATCCACCGAAGAGGGTCAGCAACGCTCCCAATACAAGGACCACGACGAGCAGCCCCGCTTCGGCCAGTCGCAGGTGCTTCGAAGAGACAATGGAGCTCACGCCCCGAAGGCTAGGCTTTTGCCTGAAAACTGGAAGGGTTCCTCGTTTCCGGTGGACTCGAATGGCCGTCGAAGCAGGGGCTCACCCCTTCGGTGTACGAGCGTGTTCGGCACAATCCTTTATAAAGGGTCATTGCGTCGGCGCTTTTCCCTTGGCTAGAACAATCAGCCGTGTCGTCCCAGTACACTCTTAAGCAGTCAGTCTCATTCGCCGGAATCGGTCTCCACGGCGGGAATCGCGTTTCGATGAACCTCCTGCCGGCCTTGCCCAACACGGGCTTGCGCTTCCGGCGGATCGACCTCGATGGCACCCCGGAGATCGAGGCCCGCGCCGAGAATGTCGTCGACACCCAACGCTCTACCACCCTCGGAAAAGGCGCGGTTAAGGTGCATACGGTGGAGCATGTGCTGGCGGCTCTGGCGGGCGCGGGCATCGACAACGCGATCATCGAATTGGATGCCAACGAGCCTCCAATCGCTGATGGTAGTTCCCGGGAGTTCGTACGCCTGGTTAAGGAAGCGGGGCGGGTGGCCCAGGCTGATCCTGTCGAAATTTATCGAGTGACTGCGCCGATCGAGGTCAATGTCGGAGGCTCCCAGATGGCAGTGTTCCCGCATTCGGGTTTCAAGATTACCTGCACGAGTTCGGACAAGGGTGGGCGCTTTACTCAATTCTTCACGCTCGAGATAACTCCCGCCAGTTGGGAGAAGGAGTTGAGTCATGCCCGAACCTTTTGCTTCTACGAAGAAATTGAGTTCCTCATTAAGAACGGGCTTATCAAGGGTGGAAGTTTGGAGAATGCCATCGTTATCCGTGACGACGCCGTCCTGACCACGGAACCGCTTCGGTATCCTGAGGAGTTTGTTCGTCACAAGATGCTCGATATCGTGGGTGATCTGGCTCTAATCGGCCGACCGATCCACGGGCATGTGATCGCTACTCGACCGAGTCACCATGCCAACACGGAGTTGGCCAAGGCGATTTTAGCTCAGATGCGCCGACCCCTGGAGGCCGCTCAAACCTTCGCCCCGCCTCCCGCTCCGGCCACCGAGGTCAAGCCCGTCGTTACCAAGCCTGCCAAGTCTCCCGTCGCTGCCTCTACGCCCACTGTGAACTCTCCGACTTCCACTGAAACTCTTGTCCGTGACGGTGCGACCCTGGACACCATGCAGGTCATGCAAATTCTGCCGCACCGCCCACCCTTCCTCATGGTGGATAAGGTAACGAAGATCGATGGAGCCCGAATCGTCGCGCAGAAGAACGTCACCATGGGGGAACCGTTTTTCGAGGGACATTTTCCGGGCCATCCAATCATGCCGGGAGTTCTTCAGTTGGAGGCCATGGCCCAGGTGGCGGGTATCTTGATGATGAGGCAGGCTGAGAATGCTGGAAAACTGGCGTACTTTATGTCTGCAGAGGATGTGAAGTGGCGCAGGCCGGTGCGTCCGGGTGACATTCTGATGATCGAGGTGGAAATGACCAAGGCCCGGGGCAAGATCGGTAAAGCCAAGGGTCAGTGCACCGTGGACGGAGAGGTGGTCAGCGAAGCCAATGTGACGTTCATGCTAATGGACCGCTGAGTCGCTGGAAGCCTGACGGATATCCGACCCCAATGATCCACCCCACTGCTATTGTTCATCCCAAGGCTCTCATCGGAGCCGACTGCCATATCGGCCCTTACTGCCTCATCGGTGAGCATGTCGTTCTGGCAGAGCGCTGTCGTCTGCACAGTCACGTTGTGCTGGAGGGGCATACCACTTTGGGATGTGACAACGAAATCTACCCCTTTACCTCCCTGGGAATGAAGTCTCAGGACTTGAAGTGGAAGGGGGGCGTGACTCGGGTGCACATCGGAGACCGGAACGTGTTCCGCGAGTCGGTGAGCGTGCACAGCGCTACTTCAGACGGTGACGTGACTCGAGTGGGCTCTGATAATTATTTCTTGGCCAATACTCATCTGGCCCATGATGTGCAGGTGGGTAATCGGGTCATCATGTCCAACTTGGCGACCTTGGCCGGGCATGTGATCGTGGAAGACCACGCCATCATCGGCGGCCTGGCGGCAGTTCATCAATTTTGTCGAATCGGTCGATACGCCATGGTGGGCGGCTGCTCCAAGGTGGTGCAAGATGTCGCACCCTACATGATGGCCGACGGAAATCCGACGGAGACCCGTTTTGTGAACAAGGTAGGGCTGGAGCGGGCAGGCTTCGCAGCGGACACCATCGATACTCTCATCAAGGCCTACAAAATTATCTTTCGAATGGGCCTAACTTTGGACAACGCCTTGTCTCGGATGGAGGCCGATCTACCCACTAGTCCGGAGCTGAAGGAACTCATCCAGTTTGTGCGGTCCAGTCAGCGCGGTTTGGCACGCTGACCCGGAGAGGGGCTGCGGTCTGGGCTCCGACAGCAAGAGGGTGGTGATGGCTGCACTGGTCGGGGGATTAGGCCGCTTCGGTCTGAGGATTCACTCTTTGGCTTGGCAGATCCTTCAAGGCTGCTTCGATGGCCTCGATCACACTGTCCGGAGTGGAGGTGCCCGCGGTGATGCCCACGGTATCAGTTTCTCGGATCCAGGCTGGGTCGAGGTCGTTTGGGGTCTGCAACCAATGGACTCGAGCACACCGGCTCTTGCAAGTATCCACCAAGCGGCGGGTGTTGTTGCTGTGGATGCCGCCGATGACCAAGACCACATCGCAACGTGAGGCCAGATTCTCGGCGGCGGTCTGCCGGTCTTTGGTGGGTTGGCACACGGTGTCGATCCAGCGGACCTCTGAGCCGGGGAACTTATGCCTCAGGTGGATAATTAACTCCCGGACGCGGGCCACCGGTTGTGTGGTTTGCGAGACGACTCCATAGCGGGGACGTTCGGGAAGTTGGTCTACCTCACTCTCAGTCAAGACGACCTCGCACCCGGGGTGATCTTCGGTGAGTCCTCGAACTTCGACATGGCTGGCTTGACCTATCACCAGAGGATGGAACCCCGCGGCCACGAGTTTCTTCAGCGCTTGATGAGCTCGGTGAACGAGGGGGCAAGTGGCCTCGATCACTGTCAGACCTAATTGCCGTAGACCCTCCATGCGGCGATCCGAAGCTCCGTGAGCCGTGATGAGAACCTCCTGGGTGGGAATGTCGGACGCGTCTTGTCGGATTAGAACGCCCCGTCCGCGGAGATCAGCCAAAACCGTCTCATTGTGTACCAAATCTCCCAAGACGGTCACCGGGCCGGCCGCGGCTCGCTCATGGGCCAATTCAATCGCGTCACGAACACCAAAACACATCCCCATCGCTTCTGCTCTCAAGACTCTCATAAATTACTTTGCCTTACAAAGTGTCTGAGTAGAGACCATGGATGTTGTTCAAAAACAATCAAGCGGACGGAGTCGTTTTTCGGAATTGCGCAACGATCTGTTCTAGGTGCCCAAGATACTGGGTGAAGGCGTTGCGACCGATGTCGGTCAGGGTGTAAGTGGTCTGTGGCCGGGTTTCGCCGGTGGACTTGGAGAGGGCGACGAGGCCGGCCTCCTGAAGGATTCGGAGGTGGGAAGTCAGATTGCCGTCGGTCATGACCAGCAGGTTCCGCAGATCCGTGTAGGTCAGGGAAGGGGTCGCTGAAAGGGAAGAAATGATGGCTAGACGGGCCTTTTCGTGGATCACCCGGTCCAGATGGGGAAAAGGTTCTGGATTCACGCCGTGGGCTTCTTCTCCGTCCAGTGCAAGTAGAGACCGTAGGCGAGATGTCCGCCGCCGAAGGTGGCCGTCATGACCGTATGGGCCATGCGAATGGAGGGTTCGATCTGGTGAGGATTGGCAGCGGCCAGCGCGCTAAGCAATCCAGCGATGACAAATCCCCAACCAAACAAACGCATCCCGCGGGGCATGAAGAAACCAGCAGAATGCACCGAGCACCCGTAGAGAACGAGCCACAGAGGCGGCAGTGCCACGGCAATCATCGCTCCCTCTTGATGGATATTAACCAACGGCCCCACCACGGCGGTGCCGGCAAATAGTGCGGGCATCAGGGCAGAGGCCACGCGGCGGGCGGGTGGTGTCCAGAAGGGCTCGCCGGCGGCGAAGGCCTGACGGCGCATGAGCAGGAACGCGGTGCACGCGCCAGCCAACCCCACGGCTAACCAGTAAAAGGCGAAGGATCGGGCGTTGTCCCGGATCACGAAGGGGGCCGCGAGTCCTGCAAGAGTTCCGATCAGGCCTACCGCCGTCATGGCCGGTGCCAAGGCGCGACGGTAAGTCGATGCTCGATCCATGAGGGTTCGGATGGTTTCGAGCTGCTCCCGGGCCGTGTTGTGATCCACGTGTCCCACAGTCGGGGGCGGAAACTCCGCGTCAATCCTGGAGTCAGTGAGTCCTCCTTATTCGACAGAGGTGCTCGGGGTCTGGTCTGGGTGAATTGGTGAGTTTCGGAAGAGGTGTCCCCTGAGCCTGTCCCTTGGAAGGAGCCTGTCCCCTTGGAAGGAGCCTGTCCCTTGGAAGGAGCCTGTCCCTTGGAAGGAGCCTGTCCCTTAGGTTTGCCATTGCGAAGGGGTGTCAAATGAGCCTGTCCCTTAGGTTTACCATTACGAAGGGTATCCCCTGAGCCTGTCCCTTGGGTTTCTTAGGTTTGCCATTGCGAAGGAGTTCCTGAATCCGACCTTGACGGGAAGTGTTGAGGTGCCCTAGGGTTACCGACCGTAAGGAACTTTCCGTCGGCGTTGGTGCCGACATGCTTGAGTCGGTGAATAACCGGCTTTTTTGTTACCCCGGTTTCCGGGATTGGCTGACGACTCGGGATTGGCTGACGACTATGAACGCGGAGATTTTGGCGGTTGTTGAGTTCTGGGAGAAGGAGAAGGGCATCCCCAAGGATGTCCTGCTCGGTGCTATCCAGGAATCCTTGATGCAGGCCGCCAAGAAGGCGGTCGGGCCGGCTCGTGACCTTCGGGTGTCCATCGATGGACGCTCCGGAGACATCAAAGCCTGGGCCAAGCTCGTGGTTGCCGAGAAGGTTCTCTCCAAGCACGACCAAATTACGATTTTCGATGCCCGGCGTGCCGGTCATCCCGATATTAAGGTGGGTGAGGAGATTGAAGTAGAGGTTACCCCGGCGGGTTTCGGTCGTATCGCCGCCCAATTCGCCAAACAGGCCATGATGGCACAACTCCGCCGTGCGGAGAAGGCGATGGTTTACGATGAGTTCAAGGATCGGGTCGGCGAACTGGTTAATGGGACTGTGCGTCGTTTTGAACGCTCGGATGTGGTTCTCGACCTGGGTAAATTCGAGGCCATCATGCCCAACCGAGAGCGCGTTCCAACCGAAGAATACCAGATCGGCGAACGAATCCGCTGCTACGTCAAAGCGGTCGAACAGACCCCGAGGGGGCCTGAGATTGTCCTTTCTCGTGCTGACCCGAATTTTGTTATTAAGCTTTTCAAGGTTGAGGTCACTGAAATTGGGGACGGAACCATTGAGATCAAAGGAATTGCCCGGGAGCCGGGATTCCGAACCAAATTGGCTGTTTTCTCTCGGGATCCTAAGGTGGACCCAGTTGGGGCCTGCGTGGGTCTGCGTGGTCAGCGGGTGAAGAATATCGTCCGCGAGCTGAACAACGAGAAGGTCGACATCATCCCTTGGTCGCCCGACATTCGCAAATATGTCGAGAACGCCCTCGCGCCGGCCAAGTTGAAGTCCTTCGAAGTAGATGAGCAGCGTAAGCGAGTGTTGGCGATCACTTCACCGGACCAGTTGTCTCTGGCGATCGGAAAACGTGGCCAGAATGCGCGGCTGACATCTCGGTTGACCGGGTGGAGTATTGACATTGAGGCTGAGGCTTCTGTGCTGCCAGGTTTTGACCAAAAAGTTGCCAATGCGGTCAGGGCGTTTGCGTCCGTTCCAGGTATTACTGAAGAGCAGGCGCGAATTCTGGTGACCATTGGCTTCCATAGTCTGGAGGATGTGATCCAGCAGATCGGTATTGAAGATTTGCAGGGAATGGAAGGAATTGGCTCGGACGCCGAGCTGATTCTGGAAGCGATTCGGGGCGAATTGACCCGACGCGCTGCCGGTGGAGCTCCCCCTGAAGCCCACTGATCCCATTTGAGGGTCGGTTTTAATTGCCTGGACCGCCGACGGTCCAGGTAGCCGCGCGCCGCGCGGACCGGGGAACGTCGGTGGTGAAATAAAAAGCAGTATGCCCGTTCGCATTTACGAGATCGCCAAGAAGCTGAACCTTGAGAGCAAGTTTGTGCTCAACAAGGCCAAGGAGCTGGGCATAGCCGCAGCCAAGGTCCCGTCGAGTACTCTCGACAAGATCACCGCCGAGTTCCTTGAAGAGCAGTTGGCGCCATTAGCCAAGCCTTTTGAACCGTCCAAGCCGATGGAGGTCATACCCGTGACCATCATCCATGCGCCCGCCCCCCCACCGCCGGCGCCGGTCCCAAATCCAGAGCCGATTCACGAGCCGATTCACCAACCGGTGGTGCACCGAGCGCCGGTGGCGAGCAAGCCTGCCGAATCGTTTAAGGACCTCGTGCCAGAGACTCCTCCGGCACCCATCACTCCAGTCCTGACGCAGGCTCCAGAAATTGTTAAGCCTATTGTTAAGCCTGTAGTCGTGGCGCCTTCACCCGCACAAGAAACGCACGCACAAGAGGTTGCAACGCCTTCGGTGCTGACTCCAGTAGTTGTGGATGAATCACGTTCGGTCACGGTTGCTGAGGTTCATCCGGAACCCTCGACTTCGACGGTTGCCCCCATCTCCGCCCCCGTTGCTGAGCAGACTCCTCCAGCCGAGAGTTCGATTCCAGTTTCGGCCCCGATGCCCGCCCCGGCGGTAACTCAGGACCCGACTCCGACTCCAACTCCACCCCCAACTCCGGCCCCGCCCTCTGTTCAGACCGGTCAGTTGGTGGGTCGTATTGATCTGAGTCAGTTTGGCTATGGTGGTCGCACGACTCGTGGTGTTAGCACACCGCCGCCTGCCCGCCCGGCACCCCCGGTCGCCCGGGATGATCGCCGGAGTCCTCCCCCTCCTCCGCCAGGGCGTCCCGGTGGTTCGTACCCAGGCTCTTCCTATCAAGGTTCTTCGTATCAGGGATCCCGCCCGGGTCAGTCCCAACGCCCAGGTCAATTTGGTCGTCATGGTCAGATGGGTGGGCGTCCCGGTGTTGCCGCAGGCCCGGGTCCCCGACCGGTCCCCGTTGCAGCCCGCCCTCAGTTTGCTGCCGACGCTCTCACGATTGTGATGCGTCCGCCCATTGTGGTGCGTGAGTTAGCCGAGCAAATGGGCAAGAAGCCCTTCCAGATCATTGGCGACCTCATGCAAATGGGGGTCTTTGCGACGGTGACCCAGACCATCGACGGTGAGGCGGCAGTCAAAATCTGTGCAAAGCACGGTATTCGGTTCGAGACC
>JAPLUH010000302.1 GCA_026397675.1 Verrucomicrobiota bacterium | reverse complement strand
CGGGTGATCGATGAAGTCCCAGGGCAACCCGAACTTACTGGCCAACTTCTCCGCCAAGGCCCGCACACCAAAGGTCTCCGTCGCATAGTGCCCTCCGTAAAAGACATTGATAGCAGACTCTTCTGCCAAGGCATGCGTCCAGTGCGGGCCTTCGCCGGTGATAAAGGTATCCACCCCCTCAGCGGCCGCTTGCTGGAGTTCGGCCCCGGCGCCGCCGGTACAAATGCCTACTTTGCGGCACTCGGAACCACCCCCGGCCAGCAAGATCGGATCACGTCCCAGAATTTCGCCCAGACGACGCCCCAATGCCTCGCGGCTCAGAGTTGTTTCACCCTGCCAACCGACAAATTCCCCTTCATGCAGGAAAAATGGTTTCAGGCGCCGCAACCCGACTAATCGGGCCAATTGAGCGGCGTTTCCTAAGGTTTTGTGGGCATCAAGCGGCAGGTGCATGGAATAAACGGCCATGTCGGCCTCGAGCAAGGCTCGGATCAATGCCATTCGAGGCCCCGTCCATGGCCGGGTTTCCGACCAGAACAGGCCGTGATGAACCACCATCAAATTCGCGCCCGATGCGGCCGCCAAGCGCACGGTGGCCAGCGAGCAATCGACCGCAGCGGCGATCTTGCGCACCGAACCCCGGCTTTCGACCTGCAGGCCATTGCGCGCCCGGTCATAGTCCCGGTAGCGCTCCGGAGTCATCCAAGCCTGGCACTGAGTAACAAGGGTCTGGAGGGCGACAGTCTTCACAGAAGCCAGAAAACCAGCCTGTCCCTCGGGAATAAAGGCTCAAAAGCGCGTGTGCTGTTGATGGGTCGAGGGAATCTTGTAACCTTGCCGATCGAGAGCGGTCGCTTGAAACAGTGAGGGGTGTTCTCCGATTTGAGCATGGACGAACCGGTGTTGGATGTGACCGCCTGCGTCGAACGCGTGCGGGCGGGCGATGAGGATGCAGCCCGCGTCCTCATGCAACATTTGCATGGGTTGATCGTCAAAATCGTGAGGTCACACCTGCCCCGAAGAACTAGCGAGGAAGACCTCATTCAAGCCGTGTACGTCAAGGTGTTCACCCGAATCGACCAATACCGAGGAGCTGTGCCCTTCGAGCACTGGGTGTCCCGTGTGGCGGTCAACACCTGCCTCAACCAGATCGCCCACGAAAAGATCCGGCCCGAGTGGCGGATGTCCGATCTCAGCGAAGACGAAGAACAGGTGGTGCAAAACCTCGCGTCCACCGATAACGATTTGTCACCCGAAGACGGACTGGCTTCGCGGGAACTCGTCGAAAAGATGCTAGCACGGCTCAACCCGGAAGACCGTTTGGTCATTACCCTCCTCCACCTAGAGCAGAAATCGGTCGAAGAGGTTCGACACATCACCGGTTGGAGCGGACCTCTGGTAAAAGTAAGAGCCTTCCGCGCTCGGGCCAAAATGAAGAAACACCTTTCAGAATTGATGGAGGAAATTCACCCATGAAGACCCATCCGTTGGATCGTTTGCTGAAGTCCGCCGCGACGGCTTATCAACCTGCTGTAGCAACCGCGGCGCTGGAACCTGTGCTCGAATATCGAGTCTTGGCCGCCATGCGACGGGCCCGTTCCGAGGCCGAAGGCATCAACTTGCTCGCCGTGCTGCGGTGGGGCGTCGCCTTCGCCGGATGCGCCGCGCTGTGCGCCATTCTGCTATCGGTGAGCGATCCGACCAACAGCCTGATCGACGAAGCCTTCGTGGTGCCCGAGCCGGAAACGTACCTTGCCCTGCAATGAGTCCCCTAAGCCGCACTGCGATCATTGGTTACCTAGGCGCCACGTTTGTCGCCGGCGCGGTCGCGGGCGTCTTCGGTGCTCGAGCCTTTCCGGCCAAGCCAGCTCCGCGGCCTCCGCGTGAGTCTGGCGCGATGTCGGCGCGTATCCTCAAGCGTTGGACCACTGATTTTCACCTAAGCCCGGAGCAAGTTACCAAAATCGAGCCCATTCTGAAGGCTGCTGAAACCGACGTCTCGGGCATCCATCAGGAAACAGAACGTCGGATGAAGGGTTCCTTCGAGCGCATGCACCAGCAGGTCTTGCCACTGCTCGATGAAGATCAGAAGCAGTTGCTCGAAGAACACCGCAAGAAGATGGAACGACGCGGCAACGAACGGCGACACGGTGGCGGCGGTAATTCGACCAATAGCGG
>JAPLUH010000548.1 GCA_026397675.1 Verrucomicrobiota bacterium | reverse complement strand
CTCGTTCGGCCCTGCAGAATGCCGCTTCGATTGCGGGTCTGTTGCTCACGACCGAAGCCGTGATCACCGAGATCCCGGACAAGAAGGAAAAGCCGGCCGGTGATCCTCACCACGGCGGCGGCGGAATGGACTACTAAGTCCCACACCGTTTCCTTTCGGACAGTTCAAAAGCGCGACCTTCGTAAGAGGGTCGCGCTTTTTTCAATTCACCACAGCCCTGCGCCGATGGCGACGATTCGATCGCGCCCAAAGCCCCGACCCATTAAACCACCGCTGCCTCCAGCAGGGACACCGTCTGCTTCTTACCATCCACGCGAACCGGAATCCCCCAAGGCAGCGTGACCTTCCGCGGTACATGGCCATACGGAAACTGGGCCAGAACGGGTCCGGGGATTCCCTTCAGTACCGATTGCCACACCGCCTCCAAATCATGAAAAGGGTGAGCCGGATCAGCCGCGGAGGTGTGCGTGAATTGCCCCAGCAACAACCCACTGGCCCGCCCCATCACACCGGCCAATCGCAATTGGGTCAGCATGCGATCCACTCGGTGGAACTGCTCATGCACATCTTCCAAGGCCAACACCGCACCGGAATAGTTCGGCGAAAATGGCGTTCCTAACAAGGCCACCACCAACGAGAGGCAACCTCCCAGCAATGGGCCTTCACCGGTGCCCACCTGGCGCGTCTGCAGGGGATGATTTTCGGGCAGCGGCAGTCGCCCACGGGTACGCCGCGAGGTAACTAATCGCCAGAAGCTCTCCTCAGTTTCCGGATCCGGAGTACTCGCAAACTCCACTGCAGCGAGGGGCCCCGAAAAACTCACCAAACCCGTCTTGCGAAACAGAGCCAGTTGCAACGCGGTGATGTCGCTGTAGCCAACCACGACCTTGGGATCCCGCCGGACTGCCGAATAGTCGATTTGATCGAGCAGGCGCGGAGTACCGTAGCCGCCCCGCAAGGCCATAATCGCCCGAATGCGTGGATCGCGGAGCATTCCGTTGAGATCGGACAACCGCTCTTCATCAGTACCCGAGAAAGCGCCGTCGTGCCCCAGAGCATGGGTGCCGACTTCAACACGATACCCCCGCCCCTCTAGGTAGCGGACACACCCTTCCACTCGCTCGGGCCGCCATAGGGCCCCAGCTGGAGCCACCAGACCCACGACGTCACCGCGTCGCAACGCCCGTGGACGCAGGATGTTTTTCATTTTCGCGCCCGGACAAAGCGCTCGACGTACTTACCGAGCATGTCCGCCTCCAAATTGACCACATCGCCCACCAGCCTCTCCCTCAGCGCGGTCACCTCATAGGTGTGCGGGATGATCCAAATGCGAAATCCGCCCCGAAACACATCGGCCACCGTGAGGCTGATTCCGTCCACAGCCACAGACCCCTTGAAAACGATGTAGCGCCTAATGGCCGCGGGCGCTGTGATTTCGAGAATGTGATCCCGGCCGCGACGCTCCCAGGTGCGAATCGTTCCGGTGCCATCAATGTGCCCAGTGACAAAATGTCCACCGAGACGGTCCCCGGCGGCCAGAGATCGCTCCAAATTCACCGCCGAGCCGGGTTTCACTGCCGACAAGTTTGTGCGATCCCAGGTTTCCTGTAGGAGATCAAAGGCGAGGCAGGCCCCGGCACCCGCGGCCTTGCTCCCTCCGGCACGAATTGCTCGTCGCGCCACCACAGTGAGGCAGCACCCATTCACGGCAATGCTGTCTCCCAAGCGGGCCCCCTTGGCCGTCACTCGGGCATCCACCCACAGGCGAACAGAATCATCCTTTGGTTCTACACGACGCACGGTTCCCGTCTCTTCGACCAATCCAGTGAACATGTCTTCTCCTTAGCTGAAACGATTCAGTCGGCCAGCGATCATTCGGCGGGTCTTCCCCTCCGAGAAAAACTCAAGGTGAACGTCACCCATGGCTCGCCCTCAGGCAACCATCTGCGGCGCAAGCGCCCGACGTCCAACGGAATCCTCCAGACTTAGCCCGATGTCGCCCGAACCACGCGCGCCGTGATGAACAAATCCTCACCAAAACGGCGTGATTCCACGTCGCCGAGGCTGGGAGCTTCTGCCAACGAGCGAAACCCTCGTCCAGCGACCGACCGGCGAGATTCCTCACCGCCCAGTATCCGTGGCGCATAGAAAAACGCGGTCCGATGCACGAGACCGGCGGCAAAAAACGAGGCCAGCACCGTTCCTCCGCCCTCCACCAGCAGGTGCAGGACTCCCATGCGACCCAACTCAGACATGAGCCACGCGAGGTCAATCCTTCCTTCTCGCTCCGGTGCCTGCAGAACGGTCACGCGCGTCTGCAAGGCTTCGACCGCCTCACGGGCAGCCGATTCACCGACCACCACGAGAGTGCTGGCCCTTTCATCATCGGAGACCAGACGGCACCCCAGGGGAGTCCGAGCCCGAGTATCGAGAATGATCCTCCGCTTCATGGGAACCCACGCCGGTCGGCGAAACCCCGGCTGAGTCCGCACTGTCAAACTAGGATCGTCTGCCAGAACCGTCTCAACGCCAACCAAGACGGCGTCGACACCCAGGCGCAAATGCTGGGCATGGGCTCGCGATTGCGGACCCGTGATCCACTTCGATTCACCCGAAGCGGTTGCGATCTTGCCGTCGAGAGTCATGGCCGACTTAGCCGTCACCCACGGAATCCGATGCACTATCCAGTGGTTAAATGCTTCGTTGATCCGGTTGGATTTTGCCTCAAGCACGCCAGAATCAACCGTGATCCCCGCTTCCCGTAGCAGCACCAAACCGTGGCCGGCATGGCGCGGATTGGGGTCTACTGCGGCAACCACCACCCGCGAAACCCCTGCCCTCATTAATGCCTCGGTGCAGGGAGGCGTGCGCCCGTGAGAACAGCAGGGCTCCAGGGTGACGTAAACCGTTGCGCCCGACACCGACCGCTGGCGACGATCCGCATCGGCCAAGGCTTCTATCTCCGCATGTGGAGCACCCGCCCGATGATGCCATCCGCGGCCAATCACCTCGCCATCCTGGACTAAGACGGCCCCAACCAGTGGGTTCGGCGATGTCTGACCGTAAGCCCGCTTGGCCAACCTCAGGGCCTGAGCCATGAATTGCTCGTCGGGAGTCATGGATCCGTCTCAGAACGCGCTTAGCCCTTGGCTGAAAACAAAGCCTCGGCGAACTCCCGGGCATTGAAAGCCTGAAGGTCTGCGGCTTGTTCGCCCACTCCGATGAACTTCACCGGAATGCCCAACTCCCGCTGGATAGCCACGACCGCGCCCCCCTTGCTGGTACCATCCAGCTTGGTGATGACCAAGCCTGTCAGCTTCACCAACTTATGAAATTCTCGAGCCTGGACCATTGCATTCATGCCAGTGGAACCGTCCAGCACCAGCAGCACCTCATGCGGCGCCCCAGGGAGCTTGCGGTCGACCACCCGATGCACTTTTTGCAACTCTTGCATCAGGTTGTGCTTGGTGTGCAAGCGACCGGCCGTGTCGATAAATAGCCACCGGGCATTACGGGCCTGCGCAGCCACAACGGCATCGTGGGCCACCGCCGCGGGATCGGCCTGGTAGGCCCCGGCGATGACAGGGATTTCCAATCGGCTTCCCCACAATTGGAGCTGCTCAATGGCGGCAGCGCGAAAGGTGTCGCAGGCGGCGAGGATCGCTGGCTCTCCGCGCTCAGCCATGCGCTTGGCCAACTTGGCACAGGTGGTCGTTTTTCCGGTTCCATTCACCCCCACCATCGAGACCACCGTCACGCCATCCGGCCGGGCTATCAGTGCCGGATCCATGCCTCCCAAACTCCGCTCGACTTCATCGATGGCGATGTCGACGAAGTCCAAACCAGACTTTCCCTGAGTCTCGAAGGCGACACGGACTGCAGCCAGGATTTGCTGGGTCATGGGCAGACCCAGATCGGCCGCCAATAAGGCCGCTTCGAGTTCTTCGACACTCTGCGCCGTTAACTTCGGAGATCGGGTAACAATCCGCTGGATCTCGTGAGCCAGCGATGTGGCGGTCTTGGTGAAGGCTGATTTAAGTTTGTCGAAGAATCCCATGGGGTCGGTCTGTATTCGCTACGAAACTCTTCGGGAACGCCGGGCACGCAAGGCCTCGACCTGAGGATAGGGCAGCTTGACCCGGCCGATGAGCGGTTGCCCTTTGGCCATGCCATGACAATCGCTGCCTCCTGTGGCGACCAAGTCGAGATCGGCCGCCTTGCGGGAATAGTTTTCACTCACCTCCGGAGAATGTCGGGTATGCCAACATTCCAAACCGTCGATACCGGCGTCCTTGAGCTTCCCGATGAGGCTGTCGTTGCGATAGAGCCCTGGGTGAGCCAGCACGGCAACTCCGCCTGCCTCCTGAATCAACCCGACGGCATCCTGAGCTTTCATGCGAGCCTTGGGCACAAAACCGGGGCGTCCCCGCTTCAGGAACTTGTCGAAAGCCTGGTCATGATCACGAGCAAACCCCTGTTGAACGAGGGCTCGCGCGACGTGCAGACGCCCTGGGGCCTCGCACTGGGCCAAGGACAACACCAGCGACTCGCTCAGGTTGACGCCGTTGTCATTGAGTTGGGTGACCATCTCACGCACCCGTTGCTGACGGACTCCCTGAAAATGTTGCAACTCCACCCGAAGTCGCTCGAACGAGAGATCCATCCAGTAGCCCAAGATGTGAACCTCCTGACCGGTCACCTCAGCGGTTAATTCGGCTCCGGGAATAAACTCGAGACCTTCTTTCGTACAGGCCGTTTCCATCCGCTCACATCCCTCCACACTATCGTGATCGGTGAGGGCGACAGCATCCAAGCCCTGTGCCCGCGCGTGCGCTGCCAATTCTTCCGGCGAGTAGGTCCCGTCGGAGAAATGCGTGTGCAAGTGCAGGTCGGCGAGTTTCACTAGAAAGGCCTAGACTAAGGTTTCCTTGGCAGTTCGCGCGGGCCGGAGCAGGTCGGCTTTGACCTTATCAAGGATGCCGTTGACGAACTTTCCACTGTCGGCTGTGGAGAACTTCTTAGCGACATCAACCGCCTCATTAATGCTCACCACAGGCGGAATATCGTCGCGGTGAAGCATTTCATGGATAGCCAGACGCATGACATTGCGATCGACGGCCGCCATTCGATGGAGGTCCCAATTCTTCGCGTGCTTGCGGATGATATCATCCAGTAGTTCTCGATGTTCCAAGACACCCCGAACCAGACGTTCAGCAAAGAGTCTCGTGGCGCTCTCCTCGGCATTCGGGGGCGGCAAGTGAACCTTTTCACCCCACGTGGGACCGTGCGATTCTAAAAAATCGCTCATCCTCTGGGCATCCCAAAATTGGTTGAGAGCCGATCCCAAATCCTCAGGTGGATTCAGGTCGTGCTGAAAGAGAAACTGCACCGCTCGTTCACGTGCCTCCCGGCGCTTACGCATGGCGACACGATAGACCAAAGGCTCTGCAGACAAGAGTGTTTTATTGAACGGCCGCATCGGACGACGTGCCGACACGTTGGAAACCGGCGTAAACGTTGAAGCGGCCCTCACGCAAGAAACCCACCAAGGTCTGTCCGGACTCGCTGGCAAATTGGACCGCAAGACTGGAAGGGGCTGAGACAGCGGCAATCATGGCGATGCCTGCTGCCAATGCCTTCTGGACAATTTCAAAGGAAACACGACCGCTGACCATCAGCACCGAGGGCCCTGCTGGGAAGGCACCATCCAGAAACCGTCGACCGATCACTTTATCCACGGCGTTGTGCCGGCCAACATCTTCGCGAACCACCCACAACTGGCCGCTCGGGCTAAAGAGCGCTGCCGCATGCAACCCTCCGGAGGCTGAGAACCCCGCTTGCGCCAAACGCAGTTGTCGAGGCAGTGACAACAACACCTCCGGGGCCATCTGAAATTGTTCTGTCACGGGAGAAAACTGTCGCCTCAGCGCCGCGATACTCGCCGTGCCGCAGAGCCCGCAACTAGAGGAGGCAAAGACATGGCGGGTGAGTGATGCAAAATCGCAGGTCACCGAATCATTCAAAAAAACATCCACCACGTTCCCGGTTTCGTTACGCGGATAAGGACGAATTCCTTTGAGATCTAAAGGCGTGCGAAGCAACCCCTCACTGACCAAGAAGCCGACCGCTAATTCGTCATCATGACCCGGAGTTCTCAGAGTTACGCTCACGCTGCGGGTCTCCACGCGGATTTCCAAAGGTTCCTCGGCCGCGACAAAGTCGGCTGAGGGGTCTTCCCACCGGCCTTGAATCCACCGCCGAATGGTGGAGGACCGGGTGGATGTCTCCGGCGAATTCACAGTGTTTGGCTCAAGAATCCACCATCCACGCGCACGTCGCTCCCGGTGACAAAACCTGCTGCCCGCGAACTCGCCAGAAACACCACCGCTCCACCCAACTCTTGGGAGGCCCCGAAGCGAGCCATCGGGGTGTGGCTGAGGATGGCTTGGGCACGAGCGGTGGGACTGCCGTCCTCGTTGAAAAGAAGGCGACGATTCTGCTCAGCCGGAAAAAAGCCCGGCGTGATGGAGTTGACCCGTACCCCGCTCGGGGCCCATTCGCGTGCCAAGAACTGGGTGAGGCTCAGAACGGCCGCCTTGGCCGCTGAATAG
>JAPLUH010000162.1 GCA_026397675.1 Verrucomicrobiota bacterium | reverse complement strand
AAGCCTGTCTATCCGTTGGCTGCGGGTCATGATACAACGAGTCACCTCTCGAATCATGTGGACGGGATTCGAGGGGGCATCCATCGAAAGCTCTCCATCAAGGACGGAAAGTTGGGGGAGGATGTTTTTGGGGGAAATCCGGTGACTCTCAATTCGATTATTCATTTATCTGTTGATTTGAAATAACCAACGGTATGCGCGCCGTCTGTGGTAAATTTATGTCTATTAAAAACATTTTTCCGAAAGTAAAGATTAAGGTTGTATTGCTGTCGACATTGGTGGCGGTTTTGCTTTTTATAGAAAATTTCACGGTAATTCCTTGACTCTAGATATAGTTTCGCATGAGGTCCAAGAGCTTCAGCCTAAAATTAGCTTTGCGAATTTAAATGACTCTAATGTTGTTGCCTCGAAAGGTGGTTCATTAGTTAGTCGTCAGGTTGGCGGTGTCACGAATCAGTTGGCTGAAAGTAGGGATTTTCGGACGTGCCAGAAAAGAAAAAACAAAATACCGCTGCTTCGTATTTTAAAAAAACAAAGACGTCTTCCCAGGTTGTTGATGCAGAAAAGCTTGTTGCGCAGTTAAAACCGAAAGGGGAAATCGAATTTAATGAGATGATCAGCGAGTTAACTAAATCTGAAAATACAGCCATCCAGCTGTTGGACGGTGACGGAGGTAAAATTTCAGCTATGATCCGGCAGATGTGTTCTGGAAAGTTTAAAAATAAAACGCATATGGTTAGCGCGTTTTTTAGCGAACTATCAGGTGTGCCGGTAAATTTGAAAATGTCGATGGTTAATGGTTATGACGTGTACATAAGATATAATAGAGATGGGGCGGTTTTGATTTGTGTAATTAATAATAGACCCGCAGGAACAGAGTATTCTTTGGAATTCTATGATTCAGGTGTGGTTCGATCTTTTGAGTATTCTCGAATGAATCTCGATAAAACTGGTCTCGACCGATCCCTAGATTTTATGGTTTCCGAAACTGGAGAATTGGTTAGAGATGACGCGGATCCTTGAGTGGTGGTCGGCTGTGAAGCGCAAGGCCCGCGGGTATCGGACAGTGGAATACATGACCACCATGCTCTACGTCATCGCCCTGAAACTCACCCTAACGCGCAACTAGCCCACTGAAAGTAGCGAGGAACCAAAATGTTAAATTGAAACATGGCAACACGGATCTGGAATTGGGTTTGGGTTTTTGTAATAGCTGTTATCCTGATTGAAAAGTTGCGGGTGAATTATTATTATCGGATCTGGAATCATCCGGATTCGTTGATTTTGGCCGCGGCTCTCGCCGAAGCACACCCCGAACGATTCATAGGTATCGTTGATGCAAAGGGTTCGGATCCCGAGTGGTTGAGTGGAGAGTTGCTGTCTCCCAGTCGTGCTGACGAAAAGCTTGTTAGGATGACCAATGTTCTTCGAGGGCCGTCCAATGAGGTTTTCACTGAAGTGGTGTATTCCCGTCCAGGAAACGGGCTATCGAATACGGATGCGTGGGAGGTGGCTTCTCGGTATCAATACAAGATCCAACTAGAGAGTAATCCTGAGTTCGCTGAGATTTTGTCCATTCTGCAGGACGAGCCGGCTGTCCAACGGTCCAAAAGACTTTATACCGGAGCGTTGTCCGTCATTTACACTCAGCATGGAGTGACTCAGAGCGTTCGAAGCATCCATCACGTGGTAGATAGACTGAGAAGGCGTCAGGCAGGGAGTTCCTCTGCCGACGCTTTCGCTAGGGAGTGGAATCGCATAACTACCAAGAACCAGATTGCTTGGCACAGGAGCAGCATAACTAACAGTTTCGGATCTCTGCGGCAGGCATTTTATGAATTGTACGGCTTGGGCGGGATCTCCGAGGCCACGGTTCAACGACTGATGGCCACTGGAACTCGGGCTGCGGATTGAAAGGGATTCCCGGCGTCGGAGCAGGAGGTGGGTGCTGGGTGAGCACCGGCTTGGATGGGATCGGCCGACGGCATCGGGGTTGGCAGAGGGGTTGTCGGGGCGGATTCGTTGTCCCTCCAGCTCTCAGCAGTTCAGGGGCTCCGGCCTTTTGGCTGTGGGATGGGACTCGGCGCTTCCGCGGCTTCGAGATTCGTGGAGGCGCGTTGGCGTGATCATCCGGTCGGGTTGAGCGTGACTCGGGTGAGGGTTTGGGGGAGTTTTTAAGAACTATCCAGTTTCCGATGCCATCGTCCCTCATCGACGCGTTCATCCGTCTGATTTTCCGCGATCCCCTCATGAAACCGATCTCGATCTTCGATGCGTTCACCGTTGCTGGCCGTGCCCTGGCCTTGGGCCTGACCTTGGCGACGGTTGCGGTGTGGACACCCGCCGTGGTGGCTCAGACGGCTTCGATCCATCATTCGCCGGCCTTGCGTGAGGTGCCGCCGCAGAAGGCGAGGGTGTCGCCTGAGCGTCTGGCACGTATCGATGCCGTTTGCGAGCAGGCTATTCGCGAGGGGCGTATTCCTGGCGCGGTGGCGCTGGTGGCCCGTAATGGCAAGGTGGTCTATCACAAGGCCTTCGGCATGGCCGACAACGAGGCCGGTCGAGCGCTCCAGCGCGACGACATTTTCCGCATTGCATCGCAGACCAAGGCCATCACCTCGACCGCGGTGATGATGCTCTGGGAGGAAGGGCGGTTCCGGCTCGATGATCCGGTGTCGAACTGGATCCCGGAGTTCAAGAAGCCGCAGGTGCTCAAGACCTACAACGAGGCCGATGGCACCTGGACCGGCGAGCCCGCCAAGCGTGAGATCACCATTCGGGATTTGCTCACGCACACCTCGGGCCTCGGGTACGGCGTTATCGACGGCGACGACCGCTTCAAGAAGCTCTACGCCAAGGCTGGTGTGGTGGATCTTTTCACCACCGAGCCCGTGACCATTCGCGAGAGCGTGCTACGGCTGGCCAAGCTGCCGTTGCACCACCATCCGGGTGAGAAGTTTACCTACAGCGAGGGGCTCGATGTGCTGGGCTATTTCATCGAGGTGGTTTCGGGCATGCCCTTTGATACCTTTCTGCAAAAGCGTCTCTTCGGTCCGCTGGGCATGAAGGACACGGGCTTCTACTTGCCGGCTGAGAAGGCAGCTCGCTTGGTGGCCGTCCAGAAGCCCGAGGGCGGAAAGTGGGTGCGGTATCCGGTGACCTTCTACGATCCGAACTATCCGATCATGGGCGCCAAGTCGTTCTTCTCGGGCGGCGCAGGGCTGTGCAGCACGGCCCTCGATTACGCGACCTTCCTGCAGATGTACCTCAACGGTGGCGAGCTGGGCGGAAAGCGGATTCTCAGCCGCACGACCATCGAGATGATGATGCGCGAGCAAGTGGCCAAGAACCTCTTCGGCGGCGGCGACAAGCACTATGGACTGGCCTTCGGGGTGGTCACCGAGCAGGGGCAGGCTCGAGGTGGTGAGGGCAGCGCGGGCACCTTCGATTGGGGCGGCTATTTTAACACGCAGTACTTTGCTGATCCCAAGGAGCAAATTCTCGGCGTGTTCATGAAGCAGACGCAGGGCGGCGACGACAATACCGGTTGGAAGTTCCGCCAATTGGTCGGGCAGACCATCGATGATTGAGTTTCGATGACTGTGGAGCGTCGGCTAAACGTCGGGTTCTGTATTCTCCGCAGCCTGCGGGCTTTGACCCTATTACTGGCGGTCGGAGGCCTGGTTTTCTCGCAGTCTTCGAGGGCTGCCGAGACGGTGGCGGCGCTGAGCGGATTTGCGTTCGAGTCGGCCTCGGGAAGCCCTCCGGTCGTCGCGGGGGTTAGCAACACAGTGGTCGCCTTCCGTGCGGTGACGGGCAAGGCAGCCCCCTCAGGCTTGGTGCCCCTCTTCGCCGCAGAGACCCACGGGCGAATCGAGTTGCGTCGAATCCC
>JAPLUH010000045.1 GCA_026397675.1 Verrucomicrobiota bacterium | reverse complement strand
CGCCCCCGGGGGCCATCTGGCTGACCGGATCGCAGAGCTTCGATGTCATGCACGGCGTCCAGGAATCGCTGGCCGGCCGGGTGGCCGTCCTGAACCTCTTCGGGCTCTCCGACGAAGAGAAGGGTACTGCTCCGACGACGCCGAAGGAGGCGTTCGAGCGGATCTGCTCGACCTCGTTTCCCAAGCTCCAGGGCGTTTCCGGAACGGATGCCGTTGATTTGTATCTGTCCAGCTACCTTCAGACCTACATCGAACGGGATGTGCGGGAACTTCTGGGCATCCAGAAGCGCCGGGAATTCGAGATCTTCGTTCGGATGTGCGCCCTGCGAACGGGGCAGGTTCTGAACACGGTGGAAATCGCCCGGGATGCGGGAATTTCGCCCAACACCGCCAAGGAGTGGATCAGCCTCCTGGAGGACAGTTTTCTCATCCGACTCGTTCATCCGCATCACACCAACCGGACGTTGAGGATGATTAAGAGCCCGAAACTCTATTTCCTCGATGCCGGCTTGGCGGCGTGGTTGGCCGGTTGGCGCGACCCCGAGACGCTCCGACTGTCCCCGATGGCCGGTGCGATCTACGAAACCCAGGTTTTCGGCGAGTTGCTCCGGCACTACCGGCATCGCGCCCGGGAGGTGGACATTACCTACTGGCGCACCCGTGACGGTGAGGAAATCGACTTCCTGGTCGAGGCCGCGGGCCGGATCTGCCCGATCGAAGTCAAGATGGGCACTCCCGATGCGCGTGGGTTGCCCAGACTGGAGCGGATGTCCGACTCGCGTTGGGATGTCGGGCGTGTGGTTTCTTTGCTGCATCTGGCCCCCGACTCCCTGCCCGCGACGATCGCCGCCGGTTGGCAGGGTGCCTCCGCCTCGGATCTGTCGTTTCTCCCCTGATCGGGCCGCGACGGGGCGGGGGATCGGGCTGGCGGGTTAGTGGCCCTCTTCGCAAGTTGATGCCCAGAAGTGGGTACAGCGGGCAGAAGACGATGGCCGCGGTGAGCATAGGGATGACGCCCAAGAGTCCTCAGGGAGTCTCGAGGGCGGTGCCCAGACCCAGGAGTATAAGGCCGACGAAAAGGCGGATGGCGCGATCGGAAAGGCCGATGAGGGTGTTCATGGGTGGTCTGTTCTCGGCCCCTTTGGAATCCCGGACGACACGGACATGATGCCTTCGTCACGCGGCCTCTCCTGCAGCGACCTGTTGCCGAGACTCCGGGAGGTCCGGTAGGTTTGCCGGACCGAAATGAGCGAGATTTCAAAGGCCTACGAGCCGCAGTCCGTCGAGTCCAAGTGGTACCAGTTCTGGGAAGACCAAGGCTGCTTCACGGCCGATCCGGCCCGTGTCTCCGCGACTCGACCCGCCTATTCCATCGTCATCCCGCCCCCGAACGTGACCGGCGTGCTGACCATGGGCCACGTTCTCAACAACACCATCCAGGACATCCTTGCCCGCAAGGCGCGCATGGACGGCAAAGAAGTCTTGTGGCTGCCGGGCACTGATCATGCAGGTATCGCCACCCAGAACGTCGTCGAGAAGACCCTCAAGAAGGCCGGCCAAATCAAGCACCGCGACGACCTCGGCCGCGAGGCGCTGGTGGCCAAGATCTGGGAATGGAAGGAGACCTACGGCGGAATTATTCTCAAGCAGTTGCGCGCGCTCGGTGCCTCCTGCGACTGGACCCGCACCCGCTTCACCATGGACCCGGAGTATTCCCGGTGCGTCCAGAAGGTGTTCGTGGACCTCTACAAGAAGGGCCTGATCTACCGCGGCAAGCGCATGGTGAACTGGTGCCCGGCGTCCCTCACGGCGCTCTCCGACGAGGAGGTCGTGATGAAGGAACAGAAGGGCTTCATGTACCACTTCCGTGTGGAGGTGGTGGAGCTTCCGGGCACCTTCTTGACCATCGCCACCACTCGGCCGGAAACAATCCCCGCCGACACGGCCGTGGCCGTGAACCCCAACGATCCCCGCTACACGCACCTCGTTGGAAAATACGTGTACCGTGCGCTGCCGCTGGATGTGCCGAAGGAGCAGCGGATCATCCCCATCATCGCCGACGATCACGTGACCTTCGACTTTGGCACGGGCGTGCTGAAGGTCACCCCGGCCCACGACAAAGCCGACTTCGAGATCGGCCTGCGCCACAATCTTCCGGTCATTGATGTGCTCACGCCCGACGGCAAGCTTACGGCCGAGGCTGGTGCTGATTTGGCGGGGTTGGACCGCTTTGTCGGTCGCAAGCGGTCGGCCGAATTGCTCGAGGCCGCGGGGGCTCTGGACAAGGCCGAGCCCTACACCAACAACGTGGGCTTCAGCGAGCGGGCCGATGTGCCCATTGAGCCGCGCCTGAGCGAACAGTGGTTCCTCAAGTATCCCAGCGTGGAGGCTTCGAAGGCCTGCGTGGCCCAACCCGGCTCCGACGCTCCGGCCCCGATGCGCTTCTTCCCGGATCGCTGGGCCAAGGTGTACGACCACTGGATGGGCGGCATCCAAGACTGGTGTATCAGTCGCCAGCTCTGGTGGGGGCATCGCATCCCGGTGTGGTATCGCGACTCCGAGGTTTACTGCGGCCTCGAGACCCCGGCCGGCGACGGTTGGACCCAGGATCCCGATGTGCTCGACACGTGGTTCAGCTCCTGGCTGTGGCCCTTCGCCACGATGGGCTGGGTGGACGACCAGGATGCCGACGCGAAGAACGCGACCCTGAAGGCGTTCTACCCCACGACCGACCTCGTCACCGGCCCGGACATTATCTTCTTCTGGGTCGCCCGCATGATCATGGCGGGCTACGAGTACATGGGCGACCTGCCGTTCCGGAACGTCTATTTCACGGGCATCATTCGCGACAAACAGGGTCGCAAGATGTCGAAGTCGCTGGGCAACTCGCCCGACCCGCTCGACCTCATCGCCAAGTACGGAGCCGATGCGCTGCGCTTCGGCGTGATGCGGGCCGCGCCCCTCGGTCAGGACGTGCTCTTCGATGAACAGACCGTCGAACTCGGACGCAACTTCTGCAACAAGCTGTGGAACGCATGCCGCTTCCGCCAGATGATCACTGGTGAGGGCACTCAGTCCGAGGCCGAGATCAACCCGGCTTTGCTCACTTCGGATGACCGGTGGGTCTTGCTGCGGCTCGATCAGGCCATCCGCGAGGTCACCCAGGCCTTGGCCGAGTACAAATTCAGCGATGCCACGACCACGTTGTACCGCTTCTTCTGGAACGAGTACTGCGATTGGTACGTCGAGGCTTCCAAGGCGGTCATTTACGGCAGCGACGAGGCCCTCAAGGTCAACAAGGTCGCGGTCATCGACTTTGTCTTAGGCCAATTGCTGCGCCTCTTCCATCCGTTCCTGCCCTTCATCACCGAGGAGCTCTGGCATGGAATGGGATTTGCCCAGGACATGCCCGACAATCAGGGCGGCAAGACCTTGATGTTCGCGCTGTGGCCCAAGCCGCTGAGCGACGACGAGAAGGAATACTTCGGTCTCGACGACACCGCCGACGCGGTGGCCCAAGCCAAGTACGACCTAGTGAGCCTCGGCCGCGGATTGCGCCGGGACTGCAAGATTGATCCGGCCAAGAAAATTCGATTCACCGTGCGACCGGCCGGCACGTTGTCCCCGTCGGACGTGGAGGTGCTCAAGATGCTGCTCAACGCCGAGGCGCTGGAGGTGGTGGATGCGGCGTGGACTTCCGAGCGCGGCACGCCGGTGGCGGTCAACGCCCTGGGTGAACTCTTCTTGCCGTTGGCTGGCCTCATCGACTTAGAGGCCGAACGCGCGCGCCTCACCAAAGAGCTGGAGCGCGTCAAAATCGAGGTGACTAAAGTTCAGGAGAAGCTCGCCAATCCGGCCTTCGCCGCCAAGGTGCCGGTCAAGGTGCTCGAAGAACACCAGGCCCGCCTACAAGAGTGGCAGGTCAAGGAGGCCCAAATCGCCGCCTCGCTGGCCAACCTGGCGGCCTGAAGCATTCAGCCAGAAGACAGACTATCCCACGGACACTCAGCACACCATTAACGCAAACCATGCAAGACTACGCCAATTTCATCGGAGGCAACTGGGTTCCGGCCGCATCCGGAGCCACATTCACAACCACCAATCCTGCGGACACTCGGGAGACGGTGGCTCGCTACCCGTTGTCGGACGCGCCGGAGTTTGCGGCGGCCTCAGCCGCGGCCCAGAAGGCCTTCCCGGCCTGGGCGGCGCTGACACCGGTGGCGCGTGGGCGTTTCCTCAGCAAGGCCTCGCAAATTCTCGAAGCCCGCAAGGCCGACTTGGCCCTGCTGCTTGTCCGTGAAGAGGGCAAGACGCTGACCGAGGCCACCGGCGAGGTTCAGAGGGCGGCTGATATTTTCCGGTTCTTTGGCGGCCTGAGTTACACGGTCGGTGGGCAGACCATTCCCCACGATTTGCCGGGCAACTTGCTGTTCACCCGTCGTGAACCGCTGGGCGTGGTGTCGCTCATCACGCCGTGGAATTTCCCCATCGCCATCCCAGCCTGGAAACTCGTGCCGGCCTTGCTGTGCGGGAATACGGTCGTTCTCAAGCCCGCCTCGCAGGCTCCGGCCATGGCGCTGGAGTTGGCTAAGGTTCTGGCCGAGGCGGGTTTGCCGGCCGGGGTGCTCAATGTGGTCACGGGTTCCGGTCGGGCGTTCGGCGCGGAAATTGCCTCCAATCCAGCCATTCAGGCGTTGAGTTTCACAGGCTCCCACGGGGTGGGCACGTCGTTGTATCAAACGCTCGCGCCGCGGCGGATTCGCGTGCAGTTAGAAATGGGTTCCAAGAATCCCACGATCGTGCTGGCCGATGCCGATCTCGATCTGGCGGCCCGCCTGGTGGCCATAGCCGGGTTCGGCTTGACCGGTCAGGCGTGCACGGCAACCAGCCGCGTGATCGTGGAGCGCTCGGTGCTCGAAGCCTTCACCGAGAAGTTGGTGGCGTTGGCCAATACCTGGAAGGTCGGGCCCGGTGCGCAG
>JAPLUH010000555.1 GCA_026397675.1 Verrucomicrobiota bacterium | reverse complement strand
GGGCGCACTCCCAAGAGACGGGGGCGTTGGGCTCGATTCAGATTGAGGCAACTCGCATCATCTCCCTCTCGGACTCGCATGGGAACGACGGACATTCCCTTCAGGCGTTGGGGATCCAGACCCAGTTTCTCTTGACCCCGGATGGTATTGAAATCTTCGCTGACGGGGAGCGAGGACACCGCCCAGAGGCTAAATCCTCCGGTGCCAGAGCCGCGTTCACGGGCATCCCGGGAGGCATCGAGACGGTTCGCGGCCACGGCCACGATGAGAAACACGGCCACCGCCAACAGGCTGACCACCGCTGCCGAGCGGTTGGGTTGTCGAGCCGGTGCGCGGGAATGGAGTTGGGAGCGGGTAGTGGCGACCGAATCGGTTCGTGAATTTCGAAGCTGCCGCCGGTGGAAAAGGAGGCCGAATCCAAGCAGCAACGCCCCCGATCCGAAGAAGTAGCCAGGACGCAGTGCGGGATCGGCTTTTGCTCCGAGGAGGGCCAGTGCAATGGCTCCCAGCAGCGTTAGCCCGGGCCAGAAAATGGAAACAGACTCACCCACGCCCGAGCCCACCGAAGACCCGTCGTTGAGCAACTCTCGGGGGCTGCGTCGGACGATGAGCCTCAGGGCTCGGCGCTGGGTCCAGGCGACCATGAGCACCGCCGCCAACCATCCTCCGACCATGGAGGCAAGGGCCGGATGGAAATCGAGTGAGGCTCCGGCGACGGCATCCCGCCACAGCGTGTTGAGGCCCATAAGTACGGCCAGTCCGTAGAGCAGCCCGCCGCCGGTTCCTAGAGTGGCTCCGAGGGCCGCCAGCAGGAGTCCTTCGCGGAAGAAGAGTCGTGCAGTTGCCTTCGGGGTCCAGCCCAGCGCCAACAAGGTGCCCACCTCTTGGACACGGCGTTCGATGCCGAAGCGGAAAACCAAGTTCAGCAACAGGAGTGCGGACAAGATCAGGAAGAAGCTGAATCCGATGAACAGGCCGCCGAAATCTTGCCCCCCTTGAGCGGCCGCTAAGGCGGGCCCGGAGAGGGGTTGGAAGCGCAATCCCAAATCCGCTGGCGGAATCCTGCGTTCCAATTCTTGGGAGATCCCGCGGGCTAGGGTCTGGGTGTCCCAGAAATCGCCCGCAAACCATCGGACTCCGGTGGCGTTCCCGAAGCGGTTGGCCCACATCTTTCGCCCGGCCGACAGAGTGATGAAGGCTTTAGGTGTTCCTCGCCATTGCTTCCAGTAGGCTTCGTCCTTGTCCCGAATTGGCCGCGTTAATTCGAAGCCCGCATCCCAATCTTGGGTGCTCTCCGCTTTGGTTAGCCCGGGGAACTCCGGCATCAGCGACCGGTCGGCGTGGAGCCCTTGCAGGGGAACGATGGCCCGCACACGAAACCGGTTGGTTTCCTCCACCAGGCGAGCCCCTGTGTCCACCCGATAGGACAGGAGTGAGACCCAGTCCCCGGGTTTCACTGCCAGGTCTTCGGCTAGCCAGGAATTAATGAGAATTTCGTCATCGGTCATTCCTTCCGGGGTGAATGGGGAGCCGGCGGCCGTGACCATCGAGTAAGGGGCCGATCGGGCACCGTTTTCGATGGCATTGGCCAAATAGGTCAGGATTGGAACTGGCTTGGGGAGCCCCGGAGGCTGGCGGTCCAGAGCTTGCGTGACCACCGGATCCAGGAAGATCCGGCGACTGACCAGTTCTACCTGCGCTGATGAGGGGTTGGTGATGCCGGCCGGCAGAGGGATCGGTCGGACCTCGAGTTCGGCGTCGGCGAGGCGAAAGCCACTGTCCACTCGCGAAGAAAGCCATTGGCTGTTGGTGGCCTCGGCTGAAGCTCCCACAAGGGCCAAATTGGCCCGTCCTACCAGGCCGGCCGCCTTGGCCAGAATGGTGTGGTTTATGAACAGGTTGAACGGGGGCAGTGAACTGACATCGGGTGAAAAGTCGCCCCATTCCTCTGCACTCAGAATGCGCCCAACTCGAACGCGGAGCGCAACACTAGCTCCATCCCGTGGAGTAATCACCGCATCTTGGGACAACGCTGAGGGTTTGTGAATACGCACCACCAGTTCATCTCCGACCTGGACGGAAAGCTGCCGGGCCAGCGCAGCATTGAGGAGCACGGCGTCACTGTTATCGTCCATCCGGAATGAACAGATGCGGGGGGAGAGAGCCCAGAAAGCTTGCGTGACGCCGTAGACGCGCACTTGGTTGGCCCGAGCCGACCCGTCTTGGCGCGTGACCACACCGGGAAGCCTTAGAGCAAAAGCGGACAGCGTGTTGGAGAGCCCAGCTCCGGCCGGGCCACCGTTGCGCGCCGTGAAGAACCGGTCGCCGCCATCGAGGAGGAATGCTGCTGTTCCGATGCGATCCAACGCCCGGCGGCGGAGGGTTTC
>JAPLUH010000100.1 GCA_026397675.1 Verrucomicrobiota bacterium | reverse complement strand
GCAAAGCGGGTTTGGTCCGCAGCGAGCATAGGAACGTCCACATCCTAATCCCCCCTCGCGCGTTCAGCGCGAAAGTCTGACCTCTCCCAATGTTCCCTGCGAGCGCAGGCACGGTCCAGCGGAGCCCCCCACCAAATACGTCAAGCGGAGCAGGACCGGGCCAGAGCGAGCATAGGAACGTCGACACCCTATAATTCCCCTCGCGCGGCAGCGCGAAAGCTCCACCTGTCCCAACGTTCCCTGCGAGCGCAGGACCGAACCCGCGGAGCCCCCCACCAAATACGTCAAGCGGAGCGGGACCGGGCCAGAGCGAGCGTAGGAACGTCGACACCCTATAATTCCCCTCGCGCGCCAGCGCGAAAGCTCCACCTGTCCCAACGTTCCCTGCGAGCGCAGGCCCGGTCCCGCGGAGCCCCCAGGCACACACACCGGCCACCAGCCTTTGTAGACGTCGCCGTTCATATAATAACGCGGCCTCTTTTATGTAAAAATGCGGGCAACTCCATTGGCCCCGTTGGCTATGGCGAGGTGGATTGGAGCGCTCTCTGGGCGGCCTTTCGGCTCAAGTTGGCTCGCAGATTCTCCTCCCAGAATTCACCACGGCTTCCGCCTGGCGACGGGCCATCACCGGCAGCTTGCAGAATATCTTGGGAAACCTGCAATTCGTGGCGGGCCTCGTCCTCTCGTCCCAAATGCGCACACAGTTCCGCGCGAAAATTCTTAAGCTCGGCGCGACGGGCCGGAAGCGACTCCGCACCGGCTCGGACGACCCCAAATCCCCGCTGGGCCATGGATTCGTCTAGGAGTTTCAGGGCCGCAGGGTATCGCCCTTGTCGGTGAGCCAACCGGGCCTGCATCAACAAGGCGAAGTCACGACTCCAATCTTGGGACGTAGCCACTCGCTCGACCATCGCTGCGGCCACGGCCATCTCGGTGGCATCGCCGTTGGCGGCCAACAACCCGTCGGCCAAAAGCAGTGCATCAACACCCTCGGCCAACGACACATAGCTCAATAAGCCCGCACGGCCCAACCGACGGATCGCCTCCGTGTCGTCCAGACTGAGAGCCAGGAACATGGCCCGATGCCAGTTACGGACGCCCGCCAGTCGGTTGATGGCCACCGCCTCCATCTGCAGTAATGCCTCGGGCAACCTCCCAGCGCGGGCCATCACTACGGCACGCTCGGCCTCAAGGGCCAGTTGCTCGACTTCCGGAGCACCCCGTTCCCGAAAACCCTGACGTTGGTCTATTAACCAGCGTTCGGCCTCGGCATGACGCGCCTGACCGCAAAGCGCATGAGACATCTCCGCAACCCACCGGATCCGCAGCCCTGGAGGTTCCCCAGCCAAATCGGCCGCAGTCGGGGCTCTGTCGCGGAGGACTTGTTCGGCGCGATCGAAACGCCCTTGCAACGACAGCGCTCGAGCGTAGTCCGGAACACACCCATGGAGTCGCGCGCCCTGATCAGAAGGCGGCGGCTCCAGGCGGCAAGCCTCCTGCAGTCGGGCCTCCGCTTCGGGAAACCTCCCTGCGAGCAGCAGCCACGATCCCTGGGTGGCTCGAACTTCCCGGGCCATCGTTCGTTCCGGCGGCATGCGAGCGAGAAACGATTCGGCCAGACGATCCAACTCACCAAGCGCCGCCTCGGCCGCCGGCCCAGGCCCTCCAGAAGCCCAGAGCCGTGTGCCCGCGAGGAAAACCGCTAGCAAATCGCGCTGCAACTGAGGGGCCGCCAAACGGATCTGCGGGGCGATGCGGGCGATGGCTTCGCTTTGACCCAGAGCAGCCGGATAATCCCCCAACTGTTCAATGAAAGCCTTCCAGAGGTGGACCCGGACCACCAACTCGGCGATCGGCGCATTGGACAACGAGGACGACACCAGTCGATCGGCCGTCGCGATGAGTTCTCGGGCAGCCCGAGAATCACCGCGCTGGGTGAGGGGTGGCAGGGAATCGGAAAGAAACTGGTGAACGAAACCCGTCACCGCCTCGGTGCGGGCGGCCTCGGTGCGACCACGTACCCACGCAGCCACGGCCAGAGCCATGCCCAGGCTTAACCCTAAGGTCACCGCCATTAGGGACAGGCTGGTGACCCGGTTGCGGCGGACCCATTTGCGAAGCCGATCCTGCGCTCCCGGCGGCCGAGCCAAGATCGGTTCGTGGGCCAGCAACCGCCGCAAGTCCGACGCCAACGCGTCCACAGAGGCGTAGCGACGGGAGCGGTCTTTCTCGAGGCACTTCAGGAGAATCCAGTCGATGTCGCCCCGAACCTCTCGCAACAGAGCCGCACCGTGGGTGGACCGCGCCCGGGCGATGGCCTCGCGCTCGTCGAGCGGCCTGCTCGCCAGACGTTGGCTGGGTCGCTGCGGCTCGGTTTCCCGGAGGGTCCGCCGAAGCGCCTCCAGGCCGGCCTCCAACAGGGCACGCCCGTCGAACGGCGGTGACCCGGTCACCAACTCGTAAAGGAGGACACCTAAGCTGTAGAGGTCGCTGCGCGTGTCGATATCGAACCCGCTCATATCGGCCTGTTCGGGACTCATGTAGGCCGGTGTCCCGATAAACGGATAGAGTCGGGTGCCGGTGGTGGTCTGCTTGCCGAGGCGTCCCTCGAGCGCCTTGGCGATCCCGAAATCAATAACCCTCGGGACAGGTGTCCCATCTTCGTCGATCACCAGCAAGTTGGTTGGCTTGATATCCCGGTGCAGCACGCCCTTCTGATGCGCATGCTGCACAGCCCGACAAACCCGGATCGCCAATTCGAGGCGTGCGGTGACGCTCAAGCGGTTGCGGTCGCAGTAGTCGGTAATGGGTTGGCCGGCGACCAGTTCCATCACCACATAAGGCCGACCGCGTTCAGTCGTTCCCGCGTCGAGAACCTTAGCGATGCCCCGTCCCACCCCGCCCTCACCTAAGAACTCGAGCAAGCGATAGCGACCCATCACCGTTCCGGGCTGTTCCTCCTGGGCCGTGTCCGGGGACCGGCGCGGGAGAGGCTCAAAAATAGAATCAGGGTGTCGATGCGCTTCAAGAAGCGATTCCACCTCACGGCGAAGCACTGGGTCAGAACAGGCTTGGTCCAGAAACGAGGCTTGCGCGGCCGATGATCCCAGAGCCACCGCCGCGTCGAACACACCCTCCAATTCCAAGGTCGAGAACTTGAGTCTCTCAGGAGCCTCAGCCCCAGAGGCCCCAGCGGAGTCGACCGATTCGGGTGTTGGATGAGTCTTCATTCGCGCTGCAATTCCCGGGACAACCAGGCTTTCGAAAACACCCAGTCCCGCTGGACGCTCCTTTCCGACAGCCCCAGCACCTCGGCGATTTCCTGTACCTCCATGCCGACGAAGACACGCATCTTAACCACCTCCGCCTTGCGCGCGTCGATGAGGGCCAATCGATCCAAGGCCTCGTGAACCCGAAGGCACTTGTCGCCATCTTGAGCAATGGGTAGGTCGACGACCTGGGCGTCCACACGGGTCCACTCTCCTCCGTGCCGAATGCGGGCGCGGCGACGGGCTCGATCGATGAGGATCCGGCGCATGGCCTCGGCGGCGGCGGCGAAGAAGTGCTCACGACTGTCCCACGGCCGGCCGGAGGAATGTCCAAGCCTCAACCAGGCCTCATGAACTAGCGCCGTGGGTTGCAGAGTCTGCCCAGGCTGTTCGTGGGCCATTTTCTGGGCGGCGAGCCGCCGCAGTTTGTCGTAGACCACGGAGAGCAACTCAGAGGCGTTGGGCTCTGGCTCCAGATCAGACAACCGGTGCGAATCGGAGCCCGAGTTTGAGGCAGGTTTACTCGCGATCGGAGCGACGACGGGCGGGCCTGGTTTCATTGGGTCACTGGAGTCCTCCGGACACGGGCGGAGGCATCGACAAAACCGATTTGAGGGCCGGGGGATTCCGATGTTTCCGACCATTCAGCAAGGCTCCCACCCACGTGTAGCGAACGCCCCATTCATACACCACCAGCAGGAGTCCAGTGACCCCAAGCGAGATAATCAGGCATTTGACCCAACCCGGAATCGGCCAGCCCACGATGGCCCCCTGAGCCCAAATCACCAGAGGGAGGTGGCCTAGGTACAACCAATAGGCCGAATCGGAGAGGTAGCGCACCCAAGGTTTTTCGCCCTGAACCCAAGCGCGAAAAGCCCCGATGCACCCGACGCTCATCCCCCAGGCGTAGAGGCCTTGGAAGAGGACCGTCGCGGCATGGAAATGACGGTCGGCCAGCAGGTGCGCGCGGAATCCCAAATAGCCCGTCGCGAATTCGACACCCAGAGGCAGCAAGACGAGCAAACTCACGGACAAGCTCCAGCGCCAGTGACGACCCAATTGACCCACCTCATCCTTCGATTCGTAGTAGAGCACTCCGAAGGCGAAGAAGATCAGATAGTAGGCGAACACATGCGGCATGGGAACGAGGCCCATCGCGGTGTCGGGTCCGAAAGCCCCACCCTCCCAACTCATGAAGGCCTGCGGCACCCAAGTCAGCGGCAACCAGAGTAGCCATTTCAATGACCCCAGCGTCAGCCAACGAGGCGATGCCGACCCACCCCAACGCTCGGCCACCCAGGCGTAAATCGAGAACGGCAACAACATCCAGCAGAGGAACCACAAGAACCACACCACGACGAATACCGGAGTGTTGATGAGCGACTGGAACACTCCCGCCACGACAGAGGGCTTGGGCTCACCCGGCTTAGAACTCGCGGGCGAATCGGTGACGCCCAAGGACGTCAACCGCCGGACCACCTCCGCGCGACCGGCTTCAACCGCGGCACGGTCCAGTTTCATTGAGAACAAGCCCGCGATAAATTCGGTGGTAGGCCAATCGGCACGTGCCGGTTGAAGGGCAGATTCTCCCTGAGCATTGCGGACATGGACGTTCACCCCATGTGAAACAAGAAGATCCACCACGCCGGTGCGCCCCAGAAAGACCGCCGCATGGAGCGGCGTATTACCGTCCCGGTTCGTCCCATTCACCGACGCGCCCGCCTCAATGAGTTGCCGGGCCAAATCAGCCCTACCCTGAAGAGCCACCATCGAGAGGGGAACGATGCCCGATTCCGGCTGCTGCGCGTTCAAATCCGGCTTCTTGGCCAGAACCCGACCCAGCACCGCCGCATCCCCCGAGGCCAGCGCATTCCAAACTGAAGCCTCCGAAGAGGCCGCCTTCTGAACCTCCTGGCCCTGACGGAATCGGGCCCCGGCCCCGGCCGCGCGGCCGGAAGACCACCCCATCGCCGGCACCAGCGTCACCAGACCCAAGAGACACGGCACCAAAATGCGCAGCAGGCGATTCTTCCAAAGCGCCGCCAAACCCCGCCGCCGCCAGAGCAACGCCGTGAAGAAACCGCTCACCACAAAGAACAGGGGCATCCGAAATCCATGCACCCCCGCCTGGAAGAGGTACACCAAAGAGCTCTGGCTCGGATCCTGGATCATCCACCAAGTACCGGCGGCGTAGGCCAACGCCGCATGATAAACAATACCCAGCAACATCGCCGCCGCCCGAAGGGCATCCAGATCATGACGACGGGGATCCAAACGCGGCGCAGTGGGTGTTGGGTGTTCTTGATTCGGAACCGAGCTCATAGGATGGAACGATGACACCTTTATTGGGCGTCCTTTTCATCCCATAT
>JAPLUH010000447.1 GCA_026397675.1 Verrucomicrobiota bacterium | reverse complement strand
CCGAGGCACGGATCCCCAGCGCCAGCCCAGCCACTCCGCCACCGCAAAAAAGGTCAGATCTGCGTGCATCGGACCGGTCCCGCGGAGCCCGCCTTCTAATTCTGCTCGATACACCACAGCCGTCCCGTTAATTCCTTCACCAGCATGAGTTCGCAAGTTCCCGCAGACCTGAAATACGCCAAGTCCCACGAATGGGCCCGCATCTCCGGCGACACCGCCGTCGTCGGCATCACCGACCACGCCCAGCACGAACTCACCGACATCGTCTTCGTCGAACTCCCTTCAATCGGCCGCAAAGTCAAAGCCGGTGAACCCTGCGCCGTCGTCGAATCCGTCAAAACCGCCAGCGACATCTATTCCCCCCTCTCGGGCGAAATCATCGCCGTGAACAACACCGCTAGTGACAACCCGGCCTCGGTCAACACCGAACCTTATGCCGGCGGCAGCTTCTTCACCCTGCGCCTCTCCAACCCGGCAGAATCCGAGGCACTCCTATCGCCTGCTGCCTATTCCCAGCAAATCGGAGGTTAACGAACTCGAGCTCAGACTCGAGCCCGGGCTCACCACACGATCCATCGAGCGTTAAACCGCCCTGAACCACCGGCCTCACCGGTGGTTCAATTGTTTTCAGGAGCATCCCGACGCAAACCCACCTTGTCGGCGATGTCATTAAATTCCTCCCGACTCACCTCGTGCAGTTCCTTGCCTCGCTTGGTGAGGTGCTCATTGATCTTGATCGCCTTCTCAGTCATCGCCTCGTGAGTCTCCTGAGTACCACCCACGAGCGCGAAGTTCTTGCCCTTGGTCAACCGCTGGTGGCCATCCGAATCGAGACCCACCCCCAACAGGAGAGCAGGAGCCTTCTTCGAGGGCTTCTTGGAATCTGGCATGGCGAGACGGTAGATCGGAAAAAACCCAAGTCGCCACGGCAAATCTTCAATCGAGTTAAGGCCCAGCCCCGACATTGATTGACTCGATGCCTCTCAAAAAACATTCGATTCACGCAGAAACGAAGCACCGGGCGACAACAGCGGAGTCATGAGCGACCCCGTATTCTGGACCGTCCACATCACACAAACCCTAGCGAGTATCGCTATGGCCGTCCTGTCCGCCGATTTTGTTGTCGGTGTGTTCCACTGGATCGAAGACGCCTACCTCCGCGAAGACTGCCCCCTGCTGGGAGAACTCATCGCCCGGCCCAACATCCTCCATCACTACCGACCTCGCCATTTCCTTAAACACTCCTGGATGGACTCCTGTTGGGACCTATGGGTCGCGGCGGCACTCTTCGTGCTCAGCGCATGGGCCCTGGACTCCCTCACGCCGGCCGTCTGGGTCTTCGCCTGCTTGGTCGGCAACGCCAACCAAATCCACAAGTGGGCCCACCGCAGTCGGCGTGAGAATGGCCCTTGGATAAATCTTCTCCAAGATCTCAGGATTCTCCAAAGTTCTCGACATCATGCGATCCACCACACAGACCCCAAATCGACTCACTACTGTGTGATCACAGAGCACCTCAACCCCGTCTTGGAACAGTTGCGATTCTGGACCCATCTGGAGTGCTGGCTGTGGAGAACCTTCCGGATTCGACGCCGCAGCGACACCTCGAACCGACGTCATGGAATCACACCCGAATGGGTTCTGCGCGCTCAACATACTTAACCCCCGCTCGAATGCCCTACCTCCAGCGCAACTACCCGCTCCTGCTCCTGAGCCAATTCCTCAGCGCCCTGGGCGACAACGCCCTCCTCGCCGTCATCGTGGGACAACTCACCTACCTTCAGCAGGCAGGCGTCTTGTCCGAGGCTCAGCTCAGAACTCACAACACCGTCTACACCAGCCTCCTGTTCGTTCCCTTCATTTTCTTGGCTCCCGTCGCTGGTTTTCTCAATGACCGACACTCCAAAACCTCCTGGCTGGCCGGCGGCAACGCCCTGAAAATTTTCGGCACACTCCTGTGCGCATTGAGCCTCCGCTGGGGGCCCATCTGGCAGGGCATCGGATACCTCGTGGTCGGCGTGGGCGCCTGCGTCTATGGGCCTGCCAAGTATGGCATCCTGCCCGAGATCCTCCCCAGAGAACGCCTCGTCCGAGCCAACGGCATGGTCGAACTCCTCACCCTGGTGGCCATCCTCGGCGGAGCGATCGCCGGCTCGGTCATGGCCGACCGGTGGAAGGATTCCGTATTGAGCTCCTATGCGGTGCTCGTGGGGATTTATCTCGGCTCGTTCCTGCTCAATCTCCTCATGCAGCGGACCCCGTCCAACCCCGGCGTCCTCTGGAGCGCCAATACAACCGCCTTCAAAGACCATGCGCGGCAACTGGCCTTGGCTCCCCGATTGTCCCGAATGCTGGTCGGCACCGGACTCTTCTGGATTTGCGGTGCCGCCATGAAGATCAACTTCCAACCGTGGGGCCTGAGCGTTCTCCACCTGCCCGACAACACCCAAATCGCCCTGCTCGGATTGTGGCTGAGCGTAGGAGTCATGGTAGGCAGCATCCTGGCCGGCCGATGGTTTCCCGTCGGGCAATTACAACGCACCCGACTCTTCGGTTTTGCCCTCGCCTGCATGCTGGGGCTCCTGTTTTCCGTTGAGCACCTCAACCTCTGGAAGCACCCCACTATTCAAGCCGGCGCGTTGCATTTGATTCTGCCGGTGGTCGGCCTTCTCGTCGGCACCGGCATCGCCGCGGGATTCTTCCTCATCCCACTTAATGCGGCCCTGCAGGCCGAATCCGACCCGAACAAACTGGGCAAGACCATCGCGGTCCAAAACCTGGTCGATAATCTCGGCATGGTGAGTGCCAGCCTGCTGTGCCTCTTCAGCGTCCAGGTAGGCATCAGTGCTTCCGGCGTCTTCTTAGTACTGGCCGTGGTGACCGCCGGCATCGTCGCTCTACTGAAGATTCCGGCTTCGACTATCCCCACAACCCCTGCAGGAAAAACCCGATGATCAAGACCCTAATCCATTGGCTCCTGCGCCTGTGTTTCCGTTACCGCGCCTACAATACAGAGGTGCTGTCCACGCCAGGTCCGGTGCTATTGCTCCCGAACCACGTCTCTTGGCTGGACTGGGCTTTTCTCGGCGTCGTGCTCGATAAGGATTGGAAATTCGTCACCAGCTCCACCACAGCCAAGACCTCGTGGATCCATAGCCGGATCATGGTCAACCAGCGTACCTTCCCCATCGATCCGGCCTCCCCTTACGGAGCCAAGCGCATGGCGGAGTACCTCGCTCAAGGCGGCCGACTCGTCTTGTTCCCAGAGGGCCGATTAACGCGAACCGCCCGGATGATGAAGCTCTTCGACGGCACTGGCTTCCTCATTCACAAAACGAAGGCGAAGGTCATCACCTGTTATTTGCGCAATGCGGTTCGAGTACCTGCGGTGCGGCATACGGGCTGGACCCGCTGGTTTCCTCAGGTCTCGGCCCACTTCAGCGCGGTACAGAGCGCCCCAGACCTGTCGCACCAAGCCAACTCCGTGGCACGAGCCCGCATCACCCGCTGGTTGCGTGACGCGATGGTTCACCAGCAATTTCAGGCCGAAATGGACCTCGGTCCCCAGGATGTCTTGGAAGCCATCGCCGAAACCGCCAAGGCCCTCCCCAGACGGCAAATCCTCGAAGACATCACCCTCAAGCCACTGACCTATCGCCGGCTCATGGTCGGAGCCGAACTGCTGGCACAGCAGTTCCAGAGTCTGCTTCCGAAAGAAACCCGCCCTCCCCAGAGCGACCCCACCCGGGTGGGCGTGCTCCTGCCCAACGTCAACGGCATGCCACTGACGCTGCTGGCCTTGTGGTCCACGGGGCATACCCCAGCGGTTCTCAACTTCTCCACGGGGCCCACCATACTTCTGCAATGCGCCCGACTAGCGGGTATCCGGGACGTCATCACCTCCCGTACCTTCCTCGAGAAGGCCAAGTTGGACATCGGCCCATTGGAAGCGGCCGGCATTCGCTTCCACCGACTGGAAGACGTCCGCACCCGGATCAGTACCCTAGATAAGTTGCTCGTCCTCCTGAAGCACAGCATCCGGTGCGGCACAGGCCTTCAGATGGACGCGTTCCTGGATGTCTCCGATCACGAGCGGTTCTTCAATGCGCTCCCCCTCTTTCACAGCTTCGGCCTGACAGCCTGCACGCTGCTGCCACTGGTTCGAGGTCTCTACACCTTCTTGTATCCGTCTCCCCTGCACTACCGAGTCATCCCCGGCGTGGTGTATGACCGCGACTGCACGGTCATGGTGGGCACCAACACCTTCCTCAATGGCTACGCCCGCAAGGCCGCCCCCTACGACTTCAACTCGGTGAAGTACCTGGTGGCCGGCGCCGAAAAGGTTCAGGAGGCCACGGCCCAAACCTGGGCACGGAAGTTCGGCATCCGCCTGCTGGAGGGTTATGGAGCAACGGAGTGCAGCCCGGTGCTCTGTGCCAACAACCGCATTGAGGCCCAGTTTGGCAGCGTCGGGCGCTTCATGCCCGGCATGGAATGGAAACTGGAGCCTGTCGACGGCGTCAGCGAAGTCGCCCCCGATGGCCGCATCATCTCCGGACGACTCTTCGTGCGCGGTCCCAACGTCATGCGCGGCTACCTCAACTCCGAAGCCGATACCGCCTTCCAGGCCTTGGGCGGCTGGTACGACACCGGAGATCTGGCCCGGATCGATGACGACGGGTTCGTCTTCCTGCTCGGCCGCATGAAACGCTTTGCCAAGATTAGTGGCGAAATGGTCAGCCTCACCGCTGTAGAAGACGCCCTGGCCGGAGCCTTCCCCCAGCACGGACTGCGCTGCGAGATCGCCGTGGTGGCCGTCGCCGACGAGGAGAAAGGCGAAAAACTCATCGCCATTTGCAATGTCCCACGCCTGTCGATGGATGACGTGCGACAGGCCATCAAGGCCAAAGGTTTAACCAACTTGTGTGTCCCGCGCGAAATCCGGTTCGTGAACGAGATCCCCAAGCTGGGCACCGGCAAGATTGATCATCGGGCACTCATCGAAATTGTCCGCTCCGAGGCAACCCGCTTGGCCTGATGCCGATGTCTGGCGCCACCCCAACGCTTCAACCCGGCAATCCGCGTACCGAGGCCGTGGTCCTCCTCCACGGTTGGTACTCGTCACCGATCCCGATGAAACGCCTGGAATGGGCTCTGCGACGGGAAGGTTACCAGGTCTTCAATCCCGCTTACCCATCCATTCGGGTGCCGCTCACGATCTTGGCTTCGGAGTACTTGCCGGACTATTTGCAGCGCACTAGTCCGGAGGGCATCCAACGGATTCATTTCGTTACCCACTCCATGGGCGGACTGCTGCTGCGCGGCAGCTTGGCGGCACACCGCCCTGCCCGTTTGGGACGCGTCGTCTTTTCGGCCCGTCACGTCGTCGTGCCTCATACCCACATCGCCCTGCCCATCCGGACCGACATCATCCGGCAAGTCGTGCAATTCCTGCGCGGAGACGTTGCCTGACTTTATCAGCGCCCCTCCGCATTTGACCCTTTGATGCGTCACGCCGAATGACGCAACCTCAGCGGCAAGCCCCTTCCGCGCAAACCCGAGTCAGCAAACCGCGCCTTTACAGGTCTACTCATTGCGGCAAAGTCTCGTCACGTCCCTGCTCTAAACTCCCTTTCTGAACATGTCCAAGGTCATCGCTGAAATGCTCGTCGAGTCGGTGAAGATGGAACTTCCCGACACCAAAACCGTCCGCTTCCAATGGCCCGAGGGTTATGCCCCCGACTTCAAGACCGGCCAATTCATCACTGTGTATTGGCCGCACAAGGCGAAGTACAAGCGGGCCTATTCGCTCAGCTCATGCGCGCTGGATCGGGGCCACTACGAGGTCACCGTGAAGCGCGATGGCAAGATGGGCACCAGCATCGTGGACTGGGTCGAGGCCGGTGACCGCATGTTCGTCATCCCTCCGACCGGCCGCTTCCTGCCGGTGTTCGATCCCCCGGGCAAGCACCTCATTTGCGTGGCCGGCGGCTCGGGCGTGACGCCCTTCCGTGGCTTCGTCCGCGAGGCCACCGAGAAGAACCTCGATACCCGTATCACCGTTCTCTACACGGTGCGAACCACCAGCGACATCATCTTCGCCGAAGAATTTCTTGCCCTGGAGGCCCGCAACCCGCGCTTCAAGTTTGTGGTGACCTGCACCCGCTTGGCTCCCGAAGACCCCTGGACCGGCCGCCGTGGCCGCATCACCCCGGAGTGGGTGAAGAGCTTCGTCGATGACGCCGCCAACACCGTCTTCTACGCCTGCGGCACCAACGACATGGTCAACGCCGTCGAACATTTGGTGCTGCATGACCTCGGCTTGCCCAAGGAGCAGATGAAACTCGAGAAGTGGGGCTAATCCTCACACCGCTCTGATTCAATTCACGGGGAGTCTGCCGAGCGGCGGCTCCCCGTTTTCTTTGCCCGGTCAGGATTTGGAATCGAGCGAATCGGCAGACCCCAAAGCTTGAGATGGCCCATGCCCGGCCACCCGGGCCCAGACCAAATATTCCAAGACACCGAGCCCCAAGGCCCCCAAGGCCATCGCGATCGTGCGGACCGGGGTCGTGGCAAAGACCAGCAACCAGCCGACACCGGCCAAAAGGAGCGGCAAGGGATAGAACCAGACCCGATAGGGCCGCTCCAACTGCGGGGCATGCCGACGCAGCAACCACAAAGCCACGATCTGCCCCACAAATTGAATGAGGATTCGGGCTGTGGTGGGCATGTCGATGACCACTGTCAGCGGCAGGAAGGACGCCCCGATCGATAAGCCGCCCATCGCGAGCAGCGACACGTCCGGGAAGTTTCCCCGCGGATGCTGCCAGGTGAAGATCCCGCAACGGGGTTATCAACGAAACGCCTTGCAGCACGTGTGC
>JAPLUH010000281.1 GCA_026397675.1 Verrucomicrobiota bacterium | reverse complement strand
CTGGGATTCCCACGGCGGCCCCGGCGAAACCCTCGAGACCGACCTCGCGAAGGTGGCCCATCAGGTGGACCAAGGCTGCGCGGCCTTGATTAAGGACCTAAAATCCCGCGGCCTGCTCGAGGATGTGCTGGTCGTTTGGGGCGGCGAATTTGGTCGTACCCCCATGGGCGAAACCCGTGAGAAAACCGGACGCAACCACCACATCGATGCCTTCACCATGTGGTTTGCCGGTGCGGGCATCCGGGCCGGGCAAGTCTTGGGCGAGACCGATGAACTGGGTTTTAACCCTGTCGCGGAGCGCGCCCATGTGCATGACATTCACGCCACTCTGCTCCACCTGCTCGGATTGGATCACCAACGCCTGACGTTTCGATTCCAAGGCCGCGACTTCCGGCTCACCGACATTCATGGACAGTTGCTGCACAAGCTTTTGGCGCGAGCCAGAGTTTAAATTTCCCTCTGCTCCTGGATCGACTATTCCCAACTCAGACACTGCATGAATCCCCTGCGTCAATTGCTGCCCTTGTTGGTCGCCGCCGCACCTCTGGCTGCCGCCATTGAAGAACTGCGTCCCAAGAGCGACTTAACCCCTCTGCCCTACCAACAAACCCCGCATCCGATGCCCAACTACCTGGCGGGTCAGCGCTGGGGCATCGAAGGCGAAAAAATCACTCGAATGCAGGAACCCTTGGCGCCCGCCAAATCCGCCGAGCGGATCGTTCTGCGTTCGGGTTTTGAAGCAGAACTATGGGCGGCCGAGCCCCTCCTCCTGAAACCCATCAGCATGGCGTTTGACGGACGCGGACGGCTGTGGATTGCCGAGACGGTCGATTATCCGAATGAATTGCAGAAACCCGGCGAAGGACGCGACCGGATCAAAATCTGCGAAGACACCGACGGCGATGGCAAGGCCGACAAGTTCACCATCTTCGCCGACAAGCTCTCCATCCCGACAGGCCTCTGCCACGCCAACGGTGGACTCATCGTCATCGAGGGCGGGCAGACGCTCTTCTTGCGCGACACCAACGGCGACGATCAGGCCGACGAACGCACGGTGCTCTTTAAGGGGTGGAGCATGGGCGACACCCATGCCACGGCGAGCAACATCCGCTACGGGCACGACAACTGGGTCTGGGGCGTGGTCGGCTACAGCGGGTTCGACGGCGAGGTGGGCGGCAAGCGCGTCAAATTTGGTATGGGTGTTTTCCGCTTCAGGCCCGACGGATCGGCCCTTGAGTTCGTCCGCTCCAGCAACAACAACACCTGGGGGCTGGGCTTGTCCGAAGAAGGCTACGTGTTTGGCTCTACGGCCAATGGCAATGCCGCGTGGTACATGCCCATCGCCAACCGCTACTATGAGGCGGTCAACGGATGGTCGGCGGCCCGCATGGAATCCATCGCCGACAATCAGCTTTACCACCCCATCGCCCAGAACGTCCGCCAGGTGGACTGGCACGGCACATACACCGCCGGCGCCGGCTCGGCCCTGTATACCGCCCGCAGCTTCCCCAAGGATTACTGGAATCAGGTCTCCTTTGTCACCGAACCGACGGGCCACCTCATCGGGCAATTCCGTTTTCAGGGATCCGGGGCCGACTTCAAGGCGATCAACGAGAAGAACTTCCTGGCCAGCGACGACGAATGGTTCTCGCCCATCATGGCCGAGGTGGGCCCAGACGGTGCTCTGTGGGTGCTCGATTGGTACAACTTTATCATCCAGCACAACCCCGTGCCCAACGGGTTCAAGAACGGCAAGGGCAACGCCTATGAGACTCCGTTGCGGGACAAGACCCACGGGCGAATTTATCGGATCACCCACCGCGACGGCCAGACCGCTCCGAAGGTCGATTTGTCGGGCCAGGACAGTGCCCGTTGGCTGCAGGCCCTGGGATCGCCTGTCATGGAGGTCCGCCTCCAGGCCCAACGCCGGTTGGTCGAAACGCACGACCGCTCCCTCGTGCCGGAATTGGTACGGATGACCTCGAACACCACCGTCGATGAGTTGAACCTGAACCCGCGGGTGCTCCACGCGCTCTGGACCTTGCACGGGCTGGGCGCATCGGACGCCGCTCCGCTGTCTGCCCTGAGCCACGCCTCACCGGCCGTGCGTCGGGCCGCGGTCATGACACTGCCTGCCGACGGATGGACCGCCGCAGACTGGAAACAACTGGTTGTCTCGGAAACCAATGCCCAAGTCCGTCTGGCAGCACTCCTGACGATCGCCGACCGAGGCAACACCGCCTCGATCTTTCCATTGATCGAAGCCTTCCAGAACCCACAGAACACCACCGATCCTTGGCTCAAGGACGCCCTCACTGCAGCAGGAACTCAGCACCATCAAGCCTTCCTGACCTCATCCCTCTCGGTGGCCCCAACGACCCCCGGTGCGCTGGAGGTGCTGCGCACCGTCGCTCGCCATCACGCGGCCACTGAACCCAATGCCCTGAGATTGGCCATGGCTGCCGCCGGCGCCCCACCCGCGATCTCCGCGGCCATCCTGGAAGGATTGACCGCCGGATGGCCCGCCCAACGCATCCCCTCACTCACGCCCAGTACCATCGCCCAAATTCAGGCCGCCGTGGCCAAGGCCCCCGACGCAGGCAAGGTGGCTTTGGTGCAACTCACCACGCAGTGGGGACGGAGCGACCTTCTCGCCCCCCAGATTCCCGCGATCTCCGAACGGCTGGTCCAGGCTCTTTCACAAGGCACCGCCACGGATTCCGACCGGATCGAGGCCGCCCGTCGCCTGATTGCCATCAACGACTCAAAGGCCTCGGTCACGGCGATCCTCGGCCAGATTCATGTGCTCAGCACCCCAGGCCTGGCCAACGGGTTGATCGGAACGCTGGCTGCTTCGCGGATTCCGGAAACCTCCCCGGCGGTCTTGGCTCATTGGACAGAGCTTTCACCCACCATGCGCCGTAACGCCACCGCCCTGCTGCTGCGGCGCAAGGAATGGACCCTGGGACTCTTGGGCGCGGTGGAAGCCGGTACCTTGCTGGCTGGCGACCTCAGCCGAGATCATTGGAGCCAACTCAGCGGCCATTCCGACGCATCGGTCTCGGCCAAGGCTCGATCCCTGCAGAAGACCGGTTCACCGAAGTCCTCAGCAGCCATGGAGGCGTTGATCACCCAACTCCAGCCGGTGGCCCTCAAAGCGGGCAAAGCGGACCATGGCCGGGAGGTTTTTGAGAAAAACTGTATCGCTTGCCATGTGCTCGATGGCAAGGGCGGCCGAATTGGACCGGAATTGACCGGAATCGGGGTCCGACCGAAGACAGAGATCCTCACCGAGATTCTCGATCCGAACCGCTCGGTCGAGGCCAACTACAAGCTGTGGACACTCACCCAGAAGGACGGCGAAAGCCTATCCGGGCGACTGGACGCCGAAACGGCCACCTCGGTGGAGATCCTCGACACCACCGGAACCAAACACGTCATCCAGCGCAGCGCCATCGCCAAGCTCGAATCATCCGGCCAGTCCATCATGCCCGGTGGCTTTGAACAGTTGCCGACTCAAGACCTGACCGATTTGCTGGAATATCTGGCCACGGCTGCAGCCAAACATTGAGCCTTCCCGCGAACGCTCATTGGACGGGTAAACAGGCCCTGAAAACAGGCCCTTAAAACAAAAACGTCTGCCCCTTAAAACAACAACGGCTCCCGGAAAACGGGAGCCGTTGTTCGTTACCCTAGGATTAAAACAACCTAGGGCGTGCCTGCAAAAGCAGGCGGTTACTTGGCTGCGACGTCGGCCTTCTTCCAGGTACGACGCGGGGCCTTGGTCACCATGCCGGCCTTCAAAGCCTTCACGGAGACTCGCATGTAGCGAACCTCTCCACTGGGCAAGAGCGCCTTCACGCGCTGCAAGTTCGGGTAGAACTTGCGCTTAGTGATCGCGGTGACGTGGGTACCAATACCACCTTTTTTCTTGGCCTTACCCGAGCGCCAGATGTGATTGCCTTTCACCGGGCGGCGACCCGTCAGCGGACAAATGCGTGCCATAATCGAAGGATTCTTAAATTAAAGGAAGGGATGACCTACCAGCCCGAGGAGCCTTGGTGCAAGCAGCATTTTCAGATACCTGAGCGCTGAGCGAATAGCTTCATGCCTTCTTGAGCCCATAAACAGGTGGCTCAGAGCGTATTCAACGCCCTCCGAACCCGAACAATTTTTTGTTGGATCCGTCCAGCGGAGCGGGCCTGATACCAACTAACCTAATTGACCGGTATAATGTTTCCGAAGGAAGCGTTTGCTTGAAGCAGGAGCCAGTCTGGGATGAGGGAACGGACGCGGCGGGGATCTGCCCACCAGGACTGCAACCAGGACACGATGATGTCCCG
>JAPLUH010000340.1 GCA_026397675.1 Verrucomicrobiota bacterium | reverse complement strand
GTTGAAGAGGTTCAGCCCATCCGGGCCATCTTGTAGGCCTCGTGCGGTGTTGGGTGCATGATGGACGCATTCCGATTTCAAGAGGATCCGCATCGGCAAGCCTACGTCGTTCTCCTTCGATCCCCGTTTGATCTGATCTCTCTCCATCCATCCGAAATGGGGGAGGACTTGGATGATTTCTGGTCCCGATTTGTTTGAGTAGCGGGTCCTCTTTTGTGAGGCCCTTACTGCGCCAGCTCGCGGGCGGCGCGGCGGCGGATGGCATAGCGCTTGACCAGTTCGTCGGTGATGACGCCGGCCAGGATCACCGCGCCGATGATGGCGAACTCGATATTGCTGTGATTGGTCACCAACGTGACCACGTTGCGCAGCACCAAGATGAGGGCCGTGCCGATGATCACTCCCAGAATAGAACCTTCGCCGCCGCGCAGGCTGCAGCCGCCGAGCACGGCCGCGGCGATGGCGTAGAGTTCGTAGAAATTGCCGAAATCGACCGGTTGGGCCGAATTGACATCCAGCACGAAGAGCACGCCCCCGAGTCCCGCCAGCGTGGAGCAGAGCACGTATGCCAGGACGATCATGCGCGAGGTATTGATGCCGCTGTAACGCGCCGCATTCTCGTTGTTGCCCAAGGCCAGCAGGTAGCGGCCGTAGATGGTTCGGTTGAGGAAAATCGCTGCTGCGATGGCCACCACTACGAGCACCGCCCAGGGAGCCGGGATTTCGAAGCCCTGGATGCCGGGCACCGGAATTTTGCCGGTGGCCAGCACGCGCAAGCCCTTGTAGCCGTCGGCGAAGCCCACAGTCTGGTCAGCCGTGAAGCCGCGGGTGACGCCGCGGTACAGCATGAGACCGCAAAGGGTAACGATGAAGGGCTGCAGGCGCAGTCGGGTGATGAGGAGGCCGTGGGCTAGGCCAATGCCCACCGAGACGGCGATGACCGCCGCGAGCGCCGCCGGTAGCGACCAATGCTGTACCGTGAGAAGCCACGGCAGACCGCAGCCCACGAGGCAGATGACCGAACCGATGGAGAGGTCGATGCCTCCGGTAACAATGACGAAGCTCACCCCGATGCCGAGGACCCCGAAGAGCGCGGTGCGACGGATGAGGTTCTCGATGTTGTAGCCTGAGCGGAAACTCTCGCTAGCCCAGGTGGCGAAGAGACAGACCGCGAGCAGAAGACCAAAAATGCCGAGCAGCTTTTTCATGGGTGGAAATCAGGAGAGGCAGGGTGGGCTGGATGGGCAGACGAAGCGGTCGAAGCGGTTCCGGTGGCCAGATGCAGGATGGCCTCCTCGCTGAGTTGATGGCGGGAGAGTTCGCCGGTGATTCGGCCTTCGTGCATCACCAGCACGCGGTCGCTCATACCTAGAATTTCCTCCATCTCGCTGGAAGCAAACACGATGGCTACGCCCTGATCGGCGAGATCTTCCATCAGACGGTAAATCTCCTGCTTAGCCCCGATATCGATGCCCCGGGTGGGTTCGTCGAGGAGCAGCACCTTGGGCTTCAGCGCCAGCCATTTGCCGATGACTACCTTCTGCTGATTGCCGCCGGAGAGAAACTGCACCACCTGCCGGTCGTTCGGGGTCTTGATGCGCAGTGACCGAATCATCTCGGCACTGAGAGTCTCTTCACGGGCGGTATCGCGGAATCCGCGGCGCTGGTCTTGGCGCAGGCTGGCTAGGCTAAGGTTTTCGCGCACAGGCATTCCCAGAACCAAGCCCTCGCGCTTTCGATCTTCAGGCACCAACGCCAACCCGGCGGCGATGGCCTGGGCCGGAGTCTGAGCACAGAGGGGTTGGCCACCGATCTTCAAAGTTCCACCGACGGCCGGTTGGACGCCGAAGAGCGCCAACAGAACCTCGGTGCGGCCTGCGCCGACCAGGCCGGCTAATCCGACCATTTCTCCGGCTCGTATCTGGAAGGTGAGCGGATGGGTGGGATGCGCTGGAGTGCGGAGCCCATCGACTTCCAAAACGGTCTCGGTCCGTGCATGATGTTGATGCGGGTAGAACTGCGATAAATCGCGGCCGACCATCAGCCGTACCATGGCGGCATGGCTAATTTCGTGGCGGGCCAACTCGCCGCTGTTCTCGCCATCCCGGAGCACCACCACCCGGTCGGCGAGGCGGGTTACTTCGCCCAGTCGGTGCGAGATGTACACGATGCTCACGCCGCGGGCCCGGAGGTCGTCGATGACGCGGAATAGGTTCTCGGCCTCGCCGGCGGACAAGCTCGAGGTTGGCTCGTCCATGATGAGTACCCGGGCCTGGGTAGACAGAGCCTTGGCGATTTCCACGAGCTGCTGTTGACCGATAGCTAGGGAGCCAACGCGGGTATCTGGGGAAACATCGAGCCCGACCGCCTGAAGAAACTGACCTGCTTCCTGGCGAAGCCGGCCCGTATCGATCAGCCCCCAGCGGCGCGGTTCCCGACCCAGGAACAGGTTGGCGGCGACGTCGAGATTCTGAGCCAAATTGAGCTCTTGGTGAATGAGGGCGATTCCCAACCCGAGAGCCTCTTCCACAGACCGTAGGGGCGCTGGAACCCCGTCTATTCGGATCTCACCGCTGTCGGAGGTTTGCACCCCGGCGAGGATCTTCATCAGGGTGCTCTTGCCCGCACCGTTCTCACCGATGACGGCGACAACTTCGCCGCGGCTCACGTTCAGGCTCACGCCCTTGAGCGCCCGCACGCCGGGGAACGACTTGGTCAGCGAACGGGCTTCCAGCAGGACAGGGGGCATGAGCAATGCGGGCTGCGCAAAGGGTCAGTAAGCGGATTACTTGCCGCCGACCTTTGACTTTAGATCGGTCCAGAAGGCATCGACCGTGTCCTTGCGGATTTGCCGGGCCGGGATGTCGATAAACTTGCTGGCGGGGATGGCTTCAGGCTTGCCGGCGAGCACGTCGTTGAGCACTTCCACCGACTTGTAGCCGTACATATACGGGTTCTGGACGACGGTGCCGTGCACGGTGCCCTTCTGGATGCCATCGAGGGTGGCGTCGTCTTCGTCGAAGGCGACGACCTTCACCTTGTTGAGCTTGCCGGCCTGGGACAGAGCCTCGAGCAGCAGGGGAGGGTTATAGGCGAAGAGCCCCACCATGCAGCCGAGGTCGGGATATTTGGCCAGTGCATCCTCAGCGTTGGCCTTGCCCTTGGCGCGGTCGAACTGGTCGGTGAGCGTGCCGAGGATTTTGAAGCCATTGCCCTCGAGCACGGTGCCGGGGGCGTCGTAGTTGGCGGGGTTTTCCGGGCGTCCCAGGATGGCGTCGATGGTTCCCTGACGGCGGCGCTTGGAATTATCCTGCTCCAGGCGACCGATAAAAATCATCACGGTGCCGCCCTTGGGCATGGCCTCGCGCACGAGGTCGCCGCACATGCGGCCGGCCTTGTAGTTGTCCATGCCGATGTACACCAAGCGGTCGCTATTGGGCGCATCCGAATCGTGGGTCAATACCTTGGCCCGGCGGGCAGCGGTGTTGAGCAAGTCGGTTTGGTTGGCGGGATCAATGGGGCTGACCGCAATGCCATCCACGCCCTTGGTGAGGAGGTCCTCAATCATGCGTTTCTGGTCGCTAATGCCTTCGACGGGCATGAGGGTCTGGGCATCCACGCCAAACTTCTCACCGGCGGCCTTCACGCCGGCCGAAGCGATGGTCCAGAACGAGGCCACGCCGTTGGACACGAAGGCGATTTTGCGCTTCTTGCCGCCGCTCGAAGAAGTTCCGGTGGCACCGTCGGAAGCGCACGAGGCTGCCGAATCGGCCGGTTTGTTGCAGGCGGTGAGCCCGAGCAGCAGCGCGGTCCACACCGAGAGGGAGAGGATTCGATTCATGGGAGAGGGTTTAGGAAATAGGGGGAGTGGGTTGGAAAAACACGGTTCAGCAAACGGTCATCCCTCCGTTGACATGGAGGGTCTGGCCCGTGACGAAGGACGACGCGTTGCTCGCGAGATACACGATGGTGCCATCCAGGTCGGACGGAACGCCCCAGCGGTTGACGGGGATTAAGGAGCGATAGCCTTCCTTGAGTTCCTCTGGGTCGTTCTCGTGGCGCTCCACGGGGATCCACCCCGGGGCGATCATGTTGACGGTGATGCCGTGCGGGGCGAGCTCACCGGCCAGGCTGCGATGGAAGCCGTTCTGACCGCCCTTGGCCGCGACGTAGGCGGTGAAATTGGGGACTCCTCGCGTCACGACCTCGGAGCCGATGTTGATGATGCGCCCCCAGCGCTGCGCCTTCATGTGACCAACACAAGCCTTGGTGAGCAGCACCGGGCTCTTAATGAAGAAATCGACCATTCGCTGGTAGAACGCCCAGTCGTACTCCTCGATGGGCTTCTGTGGTTGGTCGCAGGTGGCGTTCAGGACGATGATATCGACGGGGCCCAGCGAGGCGGTGATCTCCAGGATCATGCGTTGGACTTGGGCCTCATCGGTCACATCCGCCTGGAAGAGCGCCCCCTGAAGGCCTGCCGATTGAAACTCTGCGAAGGCTTCCTGGGCCCGCTGCGCGTTGTTGGCGTAGTTGAGGGCGACTTTGGCCCCGGCGTGTCCCAAGGCCCTGGCCATGCAGCGGCCGAGACCGGTGGTGCTGCCCGTCACGAGGGCGACGCGGCCGGCGAGCGAGAAGGAAGCGGGAAGTGATTCAGGCATGGGAATGCAGGATGAATGGGCTGAGCTCAGGCGATGTTCGTGTGAATGGTTTGAGAGTGGCCAGATTGTGTCCGGCGTCAACGCGGCGAAGCGCTTTGGAACTCTCAGGGTCTCATCGCCAAGAGGACAGGAAGGCGACCAAGTCTCTTAGTTCGCGGTGGCTTAAGACGTCGCCCATGGGTGGCATCACCGACTGGGGGTTGGCCGATCGGGTGGCAATGTCTGAGTTCGGGAGGGTCCGAAGTTCACCGGTAGAAAGCCGAAGGCGCAGGCGTCCGTCGGTGTCTTGCAACAGTAACCCGTCCACGGACTCCCCGTTTTTGAGGGACAGGCTCACCGTGGCATATCCTTCAGCAATGCGGGCACTGGGATTGAGCAGGGATTCCAGGAGGTATTCGGGTGTGGTGCGCTGGCCGATGCCCTGAAGGACCGGGCCCGCCTGTTGCCCTTCGCCACCGGCATTGTGGCAACGCCCGCACTGTCCCTGGACGGAACCCTGAAATAGGCGTCGCCCTTCTTCAGGGTTTCCGCCGGCCAGCAGTGAGCGAGTGCGAATTTCGGGATGGGCGTGTTCCCAGGCCGTAACTCGGGCGACTAGAGTTGCGTTGCCGTGCCGCCGGAGGGCTTCTTGTAAATCGAGAATTAACGCCTGCGGCAGCGTTCCGGCAGTCAGGCGGTCAACGTGTTGAGACAATAGAGTTGTGGCTTCGGGTTCGGATCGCTGAGCCACGAGTCGCAAGTTCCATTGCAGTTCGCTCACGTTGGTCGTGGCCCAGTGGTTGCGGGCGTATTCCAAGAATTTCGCGGGTGATCGCTCCGCCTGAATTTCTAGAGCTGTTTGCCGCAATTCCGCTGAAGCCGATTCCGTTAGGCTTTGAACTAATTCCAGGAGCTCCGGAGCCTTGGCACGAGCCAGTGCCTTCAGAGCCTGTGCCCTGAGAGCGACCGGGTGATCTTGAGATCGAACGCAGTCGACAAAGAGGCTCGTGGGCGCGGCGAGTTGCTGCTCGAAGACCAATCGCGCCAGCTCTAGCCGCAGGGTGGGACTGGCCTTGAGCCAAAGGGGTTCAATGGCTTCAGTGAGGAGTTGGCGGCCCCAATCCGGCGCGCGCGAAGGCAGCAACCGGACTCGGCCTTCCACTCGATCCAAAAAGGGAGAGGCATTCCAAGAGGCCAGCGCTTCCAAGGCCTCGATGCGGAGTGCTTCGGGTGCCGTAGCCCTTTGGGCATAAGCGCTGAGGCGACGTCCGGAGGCGGCGGTGCCCAGACGGAGATTGGCGCTGAGGGCGCGGCGTAGGAGGGGTTCATCCGGAGTGTCTCCAAGGGCGTCCAAGCACTCGGCCAGTGCGGGCAAGGCTTCCGGCACGGATTCGTCATCATGGATGGCAATGGCTGCCTCGCGACGCACTCGGGGATGCTGGTCTTTCAAGAAGCCCGCCAAGAGCGGTGACGCCAGACGCCTCAGGGCCACGACCGCTCCGATCCGAACCTCGACGGAGCGATGCTGTTTGAGTTTGGCCAACAGTTCGGGACGTTGAAGTCCTGATAAACCCAAGGTCGCAGCGTGCCGCAGGAAGGGGTCGTGTTCTGAGTTGTCTTCCAACAGCGAAACCAGAGGTCCCAACGCGGAGATATTCCCCACCTTGCCCAGCGCCAATGCCGCTTGGAACCGCACCCGGGCATTCTCGTCGCGAAGGCGTAGGATGAGGGCAGTTTCCGAACCCTTGATGCGCAAATCACCCGCCACCTTGGCTGCCTGGGCCCGCACCCGGGCCTCTGGATCGGCCAGGGGCAATTGCCGAGCCTTGAGAGGTGTTCGCAACTGGCCCAGTCCCCCAAGTGCATGAATGCGGGCCAGGGTTGGGGCGTGCAAATCGTTGGCGGTTTTCAGCAGCGGTTCGGCGGCTCCCCGGCGGACCCATTCGAACTGAGCTCGCAGGCGGATGCGCTGATCGGATCATCCAACACCCAGATGGCTCCTTTGCCGTCCGGGTTCCACATCCCATCCCAGTCACCGACAAAGAGCGATCCATCCGGGCTAAAGGCCAGACAACTGGCCATCATGCCTGTCAGAATCGGCCGTTCATCCACCATTTCGAAACCGGCCCCGCGAGCACGTGCCTTGAAGGTGGTCACCTTTTTCACGGGAAATTGAATGAGGAAGAAATGATCCCGGTAGGCCTCGCTCAGGGCTGTGCCGGGATTGTGGACCAGGCTTCCAGGACCCACCGAATAATTCGTCAGCGGCGGAGTGATGTAAGCGGGCTGATCGGGATGGGTCGGCACCCACAGGTGCTCGTCCATCCAAGGGTTGTAGTCCGGTTGCCGGGTGATGGCTTTCCAACCCGGGTCGCGAAATTGCCAATTGAGTCGCCAGCCAGAATCGCTGCCCTCGGCAATGTGGACGAAGCGCTCCCGCTCCTCCCGCAAGTCGCCATCGTTGTCCACGGCGAAGAAGTTACCGTCGTCATCGAAGGCGATTTCCTGGGGGTTGCGCAGGCCCGTGGCATAGACCTCTAGGTTCGATCCGTCGGTGTTCATTCGCAGGACGCCTCCGGTGTTCGGGTGCCGAAGGATTCGGCCTTCGCGATTGGTGACTGAGAATCCGTTGTCACCGCAGGAAAAGTAGAGTTTCCCATCAGGCCCGATGATGAGGCCGTGCAAGTCGTGACCATCGAAGGCGGCGTGGACACCAAACCCGCGGAACTCCGTCTGCTGGATGTCCGCGATCCCATCGTGATTGGTATCGCGAACTCGTTTCAGTTCGGGATAGCCCGTGACCCACACGGAATCGTCCCAGGGGAGCACACCGGCCACGACTCCGGAAATCTCCTCATTGAATCCCTCGGTGAAAATTTGCGAGCGATCGGCGTGCCCGGTGTTCTGGGTGTCTTCCAATCGTCGAATACGTTCTTTAATCGGCTCGAGGTCGTGCCAGTCGTGGACCCCATCTCCGTTGAGATCCCGCAGCCAGGGTGCGTTTTCCTGACTCCGTTCTGGGGCCATCCAACGGCGAATCGACTGACGGAGGTCCTCCACCGACTGGTTGGCAAGGTCTCCCACCAACCAATCCCGATGGCTGCGGATATCAATATCGACCGTGCCGCGCCGCGCCGTCTCGGCGACATACAGCACGCCTCGGTCATCAAAGCTCAGTGCCACCGGATCCATGACCTGAGGCTCTCGGGCCCAGAGGGAGAGGCTCAAACCCTTGGCGGTAACCGCCTTGGCCGCGGGTTCGTCCGCTCGGATCGAGCCGGTGGTCAGCAGTGCGGCCAGGGTGAGGCAAAGCCAATGATTGAAGGATGATTTCATGTCGGAGGACCGATGACGCCGGTGCAGGGGAACACTGTGAAAAGGTCTCGGTTGGTTGTCGAAGTATCCTGCAACGCACTTCCAAGGTCGAGTTGACCTCTCGGTCGGTCGATTTCGGGATCGAGAGTTTCAGCACCCCGAGAGGACGCCTCGGCAGCGGCCCATCGGTGAAGAACCGGTGAATAACTTTCGGGAGCCGGTCGTGGCGGAAGCAATGCCAACGTTGCTAATGTCCCCAAAGTATTTATCGAATGAACCTCCAACTATTAGCCATGCTCGGTGTCGCTCTTGTCGCGATGGCGTCTTTGGAGGCTTCGCCGCTTCGGGACGCCTTGGCCATGATCGAGACGGGGGCCTGCTCTCCGGTCGCGGGTGATTCAGACCTCGTCATTGGAGGCTCGGGTGAGGTGAGCCGATTCCAAATTATGCCGGGAGTCTGGAAGGCTTATACGAAGTCGAGAAACCATATCAACCCTGAGGTGGCTTGGACCGTCACCCGGCGTATCTTGGCCGATCGGGTGGGCAGCTTTGAGAAGGCCACAGGGCGTCCGCCAGAACCCATCGAGGTGTATCTGCTGTGGAACAAGCCCGGACACTTCGAGGGAGTCGGGTACCGCCTCGAGCGAGTGTCCCGCATTTATCGCGACCGCGCCCAACGCTTCCAGAATCTGTACCTCACGATGGGCGGAGGCCCTGTGACGCGGCCGACGCTGATAGACGCCCCAGGGATTGTGGAAGTTCATTGAGGCCCGCAGCATGTCGGTCGGCCCGTTCATGAGTCGGGGTTTACCCCTCCCGCTTGAACGAGATTGTCTGCGGCGACACGAGCGAGCCCCAGAGGTTAAACCCGCTCTAGCTTGATCGGGTAGGAGCGACCGGAGGCGAACTGAGCCACGTACAGGCTGCCTTCGGCGTCGACGGCCAGGTCGTGCGGGTGCTGGAAGAGTTCTTCGCGGTGGGCCATGGGGCGGAGTTTGCCGTCAGAGTCATATTC
>JAPLUH010000196.1 GCA_026397675.1 Verrucomicrobiota bacterium | reverse complement strand
TTGTCAGGTGATTTTGCAGGGGATCCACGCGTCCTCATTGTGGCGGTAAACCGCACACAATCGGTGGTAACCATCGGCCACAATCACCGAATCCCGGGTGCGAGATCGCACCAGCAGCAGCGGCGACAACGAAACCTCGTTGTGGATCTTGTCATCGTTCTTGGAGACGTGGCTGTTGCTCACGCCGAGCAGCGAAAGACCGGATGCCCGGAAAATATCCTTCGCTGTGAAGGAAACCATGTCTGCTGCTCGAAGTTGATCCACCAAGCGATTGGCATCTGGGTCGGGATAGAGCAGTCGCAGGTAAGATTGGGCTGCGGGGTAGTTGTGCTCCTCCGGTTCATCGAACCATTGCACTTGTTTGGGTTTGCTCATGGATGGTTCGCCTGCGCGGATCGACAGGAGTGCTATTTCAGGTCTGCAAGCCACTCATCTCTCCGCGTCTTGATCGTATGATCGCTGACAGTGAGTGACCCAAGGCCGACGAGCAAGCAGGGGTGATTTAAGGGAACCGACGGACGGCGGTTAGTTGGCCGGCGGCTTCGTGGAAGCCGGTGCCGACCATTCTCCCGTGTAGAGGGTTGACCAGCCGCTTTTTGAGATGAGTTGAACCATGGGTGAGGTGAGTCTCAGGCGGAGGTTGCGGGTTCCGTCCACGATTTCGATGTACTGAGGGGTCCTAGACATTTCTATGAAATTCCAGACCGGTTTGCCGTTTTCAAACTCAGTCCAATTTCCGTTGGTCTGGTGTTCGAAGGAGCCCTTGGCATGACGCCAAATTTGTGGATCCCGGGGAAGGTTGGGGAGGGGCCGTAAGGCGATTAGGTAGTCACTCCAGAGATCGTTGAGTCCGCGGCCGGTTCGTTTGGAGAAGAGGGTTTCTTGGTACTCCCCGAGGCGGAGGGCGGTGTTTAATTGACGGACGATTCCGGGCGCAGGGCCGCACTCGAGCCAAAACAAGAAGCCCGCCGTGACCTTGTAAGAATCGAGATACCCCTGCGGCTTTTCCGGACGGGGGAACTCGGACAGGGGCAGGGCTTCATAGATGGCATAGCGCAAATAATCAGCGATGCCTTCAGTCAACCATCCCACTTTGTTCGGGGGATAAGCTTGGACGACATGAACCAATTCGTGGATGACGGCGCCGCGACTGTCCTCCGGGTGCTGGATGATCCAGTTGGCCGAAATTTCAATACTGGACCCGGAGGCCGCAGCTATCCCTTTGAAGTCGGGATTCACGCGGATGGCGACACTGAGCAATGGAAGGTCCTGGGTAGTGGCCAATAAGTTGCCCAATCGGGGATACCATTCCCGGGCGATGGTTTCCGTAGAATCCGCCCAGGTTTTCAAGGCTGGGGCTCTCGAGGTGTCGATTCGCACGGTGGCAGCCTGGGCGGTAACGAGGGTCCATGCCCCAACCATCGACGTCTGCCAAAGGGTCCGTAGGATTGCTATCCAGCCCGCTCGGTTCATGCGGTATGGGTAAATCGGACACGTTCCTGACTCAAGGATGGTCAGGAAGATTTGCTAGAACACCGGCGAGAGGGAGTTTCCGGATTAGGCCAGAATACCCTTCACCACTTGTCCCTCCACGTCGGTGAGACGGTAGTCGCGACCCTGGAAACGGAAGGTGAGTCGCTCGTGATCAAATCCAAGTTGATGCAGGAGGGTGGCTTGAAGGTCGTGGACGGTGACTTTGTCGCGGGCCACCGAGAATCCTAGTTCGTCGGATTCGCCGTACATGGTGCCGCCTCGGATGCCGCCTCCGGCCATGACCATGGAGTAGCAGTCGGGGAAGTGGTCGCGCCCCAAGACGCCGCCCTGGGCGGTGCGCCCTTCACGGAAGGGGGTGCGTCCAAACTCGCCCCCAAGCACGACCAGGGTGTCATCCAACATTCCGCGTCGACGGAGGTCTTTCAGGAGAGCCGCCACGGGGCGATCCATGGTGCGGCACTTGTTGGTGAGTCCATCGCGGATGTCTTCGGAGGGTCCTGTGCCATGGAAATCCCATCCCCAGTCGAAGAGTTGGACGTATCGGACGCCCTGTTCGACGAGGCGACGTGCCAAGAGACAGTTGTTGGCGAAGCTCGATTCACCGGGTTTGGCACCGTAGGCCTCGAGGGTGGCCGGCGTTTCGCGGTTGATGTCCATCACCTCGGGCACCGACATCTGCATCCGGAAGGCCAACTCATATTGGGCGATGCGTGTGGCGGTCTCGGGATGGCCGAGCTCCTGGGACTGCAACTCGTTGAGGTCGCGCAAGGTGTCGAGGCCCATGCGCCGCACGTCGCGGTCCATGCCGGCTGGGTCCGAGGCGTAAAGCACTGGGTCGCCCTTGGAACGGCACTGAACCCCTTGATAAACGGAAGGAAGGAAGCCGTTGCCAAAGGAGTTCTTGCCGCCGTTGGGCTGCACTCCGCTGGAGATGAGCACTACGAATCCGGGCAGGTTCTGGTTTTCAGTCCCGAGGCCATAGGTGACCCAGGCGCCAATGGACGGTCGCCCGGGGCGCGGAGACCCGGTGTAGACTAGCAGTTCGGCCGGGGCGTGGTTGAACTGGTCGGTGGTCATCGAACGGATGACGCACAGTTCGTCGGCCACGGTTTGGAGGTGGGGCAGGGCATCCGAGAGCCAGACGCCGCCTTGTCCGTGGCGGGCAAAAGTTCGCGGCGTGCCCAAGAGCTTGGGCGTTCCTGAAGTGAAGGCGAAGCGCTTGCCCTTGAGGAAGGCGTCAGGGCAATCCTGCCCGGTGCGTTTCACCAATTCGGGTTTGTAGTCGAAGAGGTCGAGGTGCGGCGGTGAACCGGTGAGATGTAGGTAAATCACCCGCTTGGCCTTGCCGGGGAACTTCGGACTGTGGGCCGTCAGCATCGAGGTAGCGGGTGTCGCGGCGGCGGCAGGAAGACTCCCCTTGAGGAGGGATCCCAAGGCGATGGCACCCAAGCCGTTGGCGGTTCGGCTGAGGAAATGTCGCCGGG
>JAPLUH010000016.1 GCA_026397675.1 Verrucomicrobiota bacterium | reverse complement strand
TTGGCGCCGACGGTTTGGATCACCGCGTTGCGACAAGTCCAGAACCCCAACCGGGCCGGCCTCGACATCGTTAGCCCTGACGGCAATTTCGGATCGCTCAAGCTGAGCCCGCTCTTCTACTGGAGTGATGCCCAGATGGAGGCCTATCTGAAGGAGAACGATTTGCCCAACGAGTGGGATTACTTCGATCCGGCCAAGGCCGACGACAAACGGGAGTGCGGATTGCATGCCGCCTGGGGTGGCAAGGCTGTCGCCTCGGTCTGAACCTATCTAAGAAACTGTCCAATTCAGATCTGAGCCTGCCTTCCATGAGAAGCTACCAACTCGACCACCTCCAGTACCTCGAGACCGAGGCCATCCACATCATGCGCGAGGTGGCCGCCGAATTCGAACGTCCGGCCCTGCTGTTCTCCGGCGGCAAAGATTCCATCTGCCTGCTGCGCCTGGCCGAGAAAGCCTTCCGGCCTTCTGACCTGCCGATGCCTTTTCTCAATGTGGAGACGGGCCATGAATTTCCTGAACTCATCGAGTTTCGCGATCGCCGTGCCCAGCAACTGGGGGCCAAGCTCATCGTTCGCACCGTCGATGACGGCGTTGCTAAAGGCTTCGTCACCCCGACGCCGGGTCAGTTGAGCCGAAACCAGTTACAAATCCCGGTGCTGTTGGGTGCCATCGAAGAGTTCCGCTTCGACTGCTGCATCGGCGGCGCACGCCGTGACGAAGAGAAGGCTCGGGCCAAGGAGCGCTTCTTTAGCTTCCGCGACGCCTTCGGCCAATGGGATCCGAAGAACCAGCGCCCGGAAATCTGGAACCTCTACAACGCCCGGCTCAACCCGGGTGAAAACATGCGCGTGTTCCCGTTGTCCAACTGGACCGAGATGGACGTGTGGGAATACATCCGCCAAGAGCGCCTCGAGGTACCCAACATCTACTTCAGCCACCGTCGCGACTGCTTCCGTCGAGGGGGCCAGTGGCTGCCGGTACCGCCGCCGCACACCGACGACTCCCGTCCCGATCCCTACTTGGGTGGGCGCCCCAAATCCAACGAGCCGGTGCACTCCTTGGTGGTCCGCGTGCGGACCATTGCTGACATGATTAGCACGGGCATGATCGAGAGCCCGGCCGATTCGGTTGATGACATCATCGGTGAGGTGGCCGCCGCCCGGGTGACCGAGCGGGGTACCCGTGCCGATGACAAGGCCAGCGAGGCCGCCATGGAAGACCGCAAGAAGGCGGGCTATTTCTGAGACGCGTGTCGCCGCAGTTCAGTCAATCCCTTTGCCCCGGCCGCCCCCTCCATAGAGGTCTTAACCGATGACACCGATTGCCTTCCTGAATCCCGGAGCGCAAACCGCGCCGTTGCGCGAGGAGTTGCTGCGCGCTGTCACTGCGGTCATCGATGCCGGCCACTTCATTCTGGGCCCCAATGTTGCAGCCCTCGAACAAGAGGTGGCGACTTTCTGCGGAGCCGCCCATGGCATCGGTGTCAATTCTGGCTCCGACGCCCTGACGCTGGCCCTTAAGGCCCTCGACATCGGTCCTGGCGACGAGGTCATCACGACGCCTTTCACCTATATTGCCCCGGCCGAGAGTATTCATCAGTTGGGGGCCAAGGTGGTTTTCGCCGACATCGATCCACGGACCTTCACCCTCGATCCCGCCGACGTGGCCCGGCGCATCACGCCGCGCACCAAGGCCTTGTTGCCGGTGCATCTCTTCGGTCAGGCCGCGCCGCTCGGAGACCTTTTGCCCTTGTGCGAGCGTCACGAACTCTCGCTGGTGGAAGACTGTGCTCAAGCCATCGGGGCGACATGGGAAGGCCGGGGCCTCGCGGGCATCGGTCGTATTGGCTGCCTTAGTTTTTATCCCACGAAGAACCTCGGGGCCGACGGCGATGGTGGCATGTGCCTCACCCAGGATCCGGTCCTGGCCAAGAAGCTGCGGATGTTGCGCGTCCACGGCATCGAGAAGCGCTACTACCACGACTTGCACGGGTTTAATTCGCGGCTCGATGAACTTCAGGCGGCCATCCTCCGCGTGAAGCTCCCGCACCTGGCCCGTTGGAATCAACGCCGCGGTGAAATCGCCGCTCGGTATTCCGCCGGATTGGCCGGCCTGCCCGTCGAGTTGCCCGTCGTCGCCCCCGGCAACACTCACGTGTGGCATGTGTATGCGTTGATCACCGATCAACGGGATGCCCTTCAAAAGCACCTCGAAGCCGCGGGCATTCCCACGCTCATTTACTACCCGGTGCCGCTGCACCTTCAGCGCTGCTAC
>JAPLUH010000182.1 GCA_026397675.1 Verrucomicrobiota bacterium | reverse complement strand
CTTGTCAGGCCACATTTCGACCAGAGCTTCGTTCCGGGCTTTAGTGCGAGTCCGGTGTACCCGTGGGCCTGGTCTTCGGGGTCGGTCGCCGGTGCGGTGAAATCCCGGGCCATGAGCTCTAGCATCTGGCGCGATCGGTCGGGGTTGACGCACTGTCCCAACGACATCTCAAGCATCAGGCGCGCCGTGGCTTCGGTGGTCAGGAAATTGCGCCGGGGTTCAAAGGCCGCAATGGCCTGACTCTCCCGCCCGTAGGGGCCTTCGCACCAGGGCTTCTTGCTGGCGTTGATCGCGCTCGGATAACCCATGGAATGAAACCAGCGATTTACCGCGTTGCGCCGTTCCCACCAGCTCTTCAGGTCCGCCTCAGGCAGTTCTGGTCCGCTGGTGGTGCCGGTGAGGAGATCGATGAGGTAGTGGGTGGGCTCGTTGTACGACTCCACGATCATATCGCGGAGGGCTCGTCGCACCTCGGCCGTATCTTGAATTTTCCGGTCCTCCATCCAGCGATGCGCGGCGGCTTGATAGAACAGCTTGATGACGCTCGCCGGGTAGACGGGTTCCGTTCCTCGGGCCGAGGCGAAGGTGGGCTTCTGGGGCTCGCTCAAATCCACGGCCGTGACGGCGAGTTGCTGGGCCTGAAGCGGCGGGTTCCAAGTCCGAGCCAAGATCTTGGCAACGGCGTTATCCACCGAGCGCTGCAAGGCCAGGGAATGCGAGGCCGAGGTGTGGCCGGCCAGATCGGGTTCGGCGGCCATCGAAGTCATCCCCAGGCAGGCGAGAGCGATGGCGGCCATGAGGAGTTCAATCGCGTTTCTCATCGGGGCGCTCCAGAAATCGCATCACCGTATCGCCGTGTCGCATGTCTTTGCGCTCCTTCCAGGTGGCGGGGATCTCCAGGGTGTCGCGCTTGGTGTGGCCCGCCACGAACAACCCGCCGGGTGCCAAAAGTCCTGGCAACACGATGTCATCGAGCAGCAATTGGGCGAGGGAGGTCGATCGACGGCCGACGTTCTTCTCGCCATAGGGAGGGTCGGCGATGATGAGGTCGAATTGACGTCCGCTTTGAGCCAGTTGGGGAAACACCAAAAACACATCCTGGACGCGCAAAGTTACCGTAGTGACGGGTAAGCCTGAGGCGGCGAGATTTTGGCGGAAGAATCGGGCGTGTTTCTCAGACTTCTCGATGCTGACCATTTCTCGAGCGCCGCGACTCAGGCATTCTAGACCCAGGGCTCCGCTGCCGGCGAACAAGTCCAAGACCCGTGCTCCATCTAAGAAGGCTCCCAGGCTGTTGAAAACCGCCAGTTTGACCTTGTCGGGCGTGGGGCGGACTCCGAGTCCTTCTGGAACCTTCAATAGTCGGCCTGCAGCCAGTCCTCCGATAATGCGCACGGCCTGAGAGTGGGCCTCAGAGCCCGGCCGGCAAGCATCGGTTGAAAGCGCACGGTTGACTCCCTGCGAGATGAGGTAACATTTCAACTCATGAATAGGTCCCTTATTACCAGCCTGATCCGCGTCGTCGCTCTGGCCGCAACTACCTTCACTATGATCGCATCCACTCCTCTCCAAGAGGTCAAACTTAAGGACATCGACGGTAAGGACACCTCCCTCAAAGCCTACTCCGGTAAGGTCCTGTTGGTGGTCAACGTTGCGTCGCAATGTGGTCTGACCCCGCAGTACAAGCAGTTGGAAGCACTCTACAAGAAGTACCACGGGCAGGGTCTCGAGGTGCTCGGATTTCCGTGCAATCAGTTCGGAGCCCAGGAGCCGGGCACGGCCGATGAGATTAAGAGCTTCTGCTCGACCAAGTACTCGGTGAGCTTCCCGCTCTTCGCCAAGTTGAACGTCAATCCGCCGGAGCAGCACCCCTTGTACTCGGTGCTCACGGGCAAAGAGGCAGCGTTCCCGGGCCCGATCGAGTGGAACTTTGGTAAGTTCCTCGTGGGCCGTGATGGCAAGGTGCTGCATCGCTTCAGCCCTCGCACTCAGCCCGATGCCACCGAGGTGGTTGCAGCCATTGAGGCGGCCTTGAAGGCGAAGTGATTTCGCCTCTGCGGGTCCGGAGACCGGGGTTCGATTCATCCGGACTTTCCCGCAGGCCAAAGCCGTTCTAAACGAAAAAGCCCGCCGTGAGGCGGGCTTTTTTGTGACCGGATTCTCGGCCGATAGGCGAGAATCCGCAGGCTCAGTTCCGGGGCAGGGCGACCACACCGGTGCGGGTGAGGTCGAGGATGCCGAAATCCTTCACCAGCAGCAGGAACTGGTTGATCTTAGTTTCAG
>JAPLUH010000323.1 GCA_026397675.1 Verrucomicrobiota bacterium | reverse complement strand
TCCTGAAGCAGGGTGATCCAGCTCCAGTGCCCATCGTAGGTAACCAGCCATCGAAATCCCGCGAAGGGGTTGAACAGCAGGTATTCCTGCCACGAATAGCCTTCGGCATCCTTGCGGCGGACGAAACCGATACAGGCGTAGTCCACGCCATCGAAACGCCCGCGTTGGCCGATGGGGATAATGAGGGTCGGTTGGGCCGCAATGGCCTGTTCAATGCACTTGAGTTGGGGGTGGGAGGTGTCCAACAGCGATCCGCAATGACCGCATAACGCTCGCATGGTTTGGCCGGCGGCCTGTAGCTCAATCGCCGCACCGCAGGCGGGACAGTTGAGGGCGTCGCTGCCGGCGGCTTCCTTTTCCAACCGGTCGGTCGTCCAACCCGGCAGTGGGCGCAGGTCGGTGAACTCAAGTTCCGCGAAGGTCAGGCTGTGTCCGATGAAGACTCGAACCCCGTCCGCGGAGAACTCCACGTTGGCGAATTGCCGGTTGGGTGCACCGAGATCAATGCTCACCGCGGTGCGACCGGGCACCGCGACCATGGGGAGGGCCCCCTCGCTGCCCAGTATCTGGGTCGATTTAATATCCCGGACACAATAATTCACATCCCCGATTCGCAGGGTTGTCCCCAGGGTGAGTGCGCTGGCTTCGGGGAGGTCCAGTGGCGCTGCGATTTCGAAGCTGGCCGCATAGAACCCCTGCGCTTCGGCGATCCAACCCCATCGATCCTCCCCAAAATCGATGAGCCACTCATTCCAAGAGCCTTGTTCGTAACCGACTCGGATACGACCGGTCACTGTGAATCGATGACATGTGTAAACGCCGCAGGAACCAATCCGTATCGGACTCAAGTCCGGCGGAAGTTGGGCTTGTTGGCCCAAGTGCTCGAGCACTGCATCCGCATCCCTGCGGATCACATTCGAGCGACAGAATCCGCAGACCGCGAACACCACGATGGCCGAGGGGAAGGGCACGGCGGCACCGCAGTTGGGGCAGTCGTAGGCTCGGGTGTACATCGTCAGAGGGCCCTTCGAGGGGTCAGGTGTGAACGCTATGGATTTTGCTGGGGTTCAACCAAACGGAAAATGGTTGGATTGTTTCCTCTCGCTCAATTCCCTGTGGGCCGCTGGATGGGTGAGGCCTCAGGGCCGCTGAGCAACGGCCCTACCGTCATCCCATGAGTCTGCCTGCTTCAGGATCAGGCGTGGGTCCCTCATTGCCTTTGGATGCCAGCACCGGTTGGCGGGCCCGGTGGGAGTCGTGGGCTCGTGCCCTCGGGTGGGATCGCGCGGTGAGCGCGGAGTCCCTGGCATTCTTCCGCATGGCCGTCGGCTTGGTCATGCTGTTGGAGGCTATTTCGCTCTTCCTGCCTTCCGAGTCTTCCGGCGGGCGGTCTCATCTCGAGGTTTATTACGCCGGTCGCGAGGTGACCTTCCATCTTCCTTATGCCGGGTTCGGATGGTTGCCGCTCCTCCCGACGCCCTGGATTCAGGGGGTCGGAGTGTTGCTGGGCCTCGGCGCGATTGGCATGGGATTGGGTTTCCGGTACCGGGCCTCGACCGTGCTGACCTTTTTGGCCTGGGCCTACTTGTACGTGGTGGAGTCCACGCGGACTTACTGGATGAGCTACTACTACCTCGAGTTGTTGGTGCTCTTCCTGATGCCGTTTCTGCCGGCCGCAGCCCGGTTTAGTTTGGATGCCTCGAAGACGGTGCGTGCCGGCACGGTGCTCATCCCATTTTGGCCTATTTGGCTTCTCCGGGCGCAATTGGTGATCACCTATTTCTATGCCGGAGTGGCCAAACTCAACACCGATTGGATGGTCGATGCCTATCCAGTTCGAATCTTCCTCGAGAAACCGTGGGTCACGGCGCGTTTGAAGTTTCTCTTGCCCTATGATTGGGCGGGAATGATCGAGCGGTGGGTTCATTCCTCGGCGCTGGCCCTGGGCCTCAGCTGGATCGGGGCCGTCTTTGATTTGTCCATTGGGCTGTTGCTGCTGGTTCGTCGGACCCGCTTTTTGGGAATAGTGCTGATGGGGATCTTTCATGGGATTAATCACTTTATCCTCTTCAATGACATCGTCTGGTTTCCGCTGCTCGGGGTCACCACGGCCCTGATCTTCCTCGAGCCGGATTGGCCTTCCCGGGTGTTTCGCTGGCTGTGCAATCCGCGCATCCCGACACCCGACTGGCCTTGGCTTTGGGGCGGCCTGGTGGCGGTGCCCGGAGTTGGTGCCGCCTTGGGTTGGAAGGGCCAGTCTTCGGTCCCGGTAGGGAAGTGGGCCAAGCCGTTCACCCTGAACGCGTGGACGGTGGGTGGAATGGTGGTCTGGACTGTCTTTCAGGGGCTATTCCCGATCCGGCACGTCCTGATCCCGGGGGATGTCCGCGTTACCTTCGAAGGTCTGGAATGGAGTTGGCGCCTGAAGGCCGAGGTGTATCAGAGCACTCCGGTGGAGATTTCATTGCGCGATCCGGTGATCCAGCCCTCCACGTCGGGCACCGGAGGCGGAAGCATCGACTGGAAAGCCTGGGGTGGAGATCCGGTGATCTACCATCCGTTGGAATCAGGAAAGTGTGATTGGGCGATGCTGCCGGAAGTGGTCGTGGTGTTGGACCCTTGGACCGGAGACCGAATTCTCTACAACACTCTTTCAGCCTCCGTCACCGATCGGTCTGAATCCGCCGCCAAGGTTCGCATCTCGCAACTCTGGAAACAGCGGTACGGACGCCTCCCGGATTCGGTCAACCGCAGCGTACCACTGGCTCGCATCCTCGAAGGCTACGAGCGCTCCATGCGAGCTCGGGGGTATATCTTCCGCAATCCTCAAGAAACCTTGGACGCACTCAATACCCTCAATGGGCGCTTCGGTGACGGCAAACTCATGCCGGTGCTGCGTCGCATGGATCCATTTGCTATGACGGCCACGCGCCCGTCTTCTGGGGTTTTCCTGGTGATCGAAGACCGCCAACTCATGAGGCCAGGATCCTCTCTCCCGCCAAGAATTGACCCGGTTGTCTGGCGCGAAGAAAGCGCTTCCAGGACCGCGGGGCTCATGCGGGTATTCCACGAACCCTTGGGAATGGGAGAGGGGGATTTGCTACCGCGTTGGTATGTGACCGAGTCGCTGGAAGCCGACGGAACGAGGGTTGAGTTTCGTTGGAATCTTTTCCGGGATGTTGGCCCGTCCAAAGGCATGCACATTAGCACTCAGCCATTCTTGCTGCGCCGCTATGCTCAGCGTGTGGCCGATGCATGGGCCTCGGATCAGGGACGCCGCCCGGAGGTTCGCGCCCGCACTCAGTTGTCGCTCAATCGTCGGCCCTTCAATCCGGTGGTTGATCCGACGGCAGACCTGGCTTCGGAGTCGGTCCGCTGGTTTGGGCACAATCCGTGGATCTTGGACTTGCAACGGGGCAGCCCAGGCAGCCTTCAGCCCGATGGCACGGTCTGGATTCCGGCTCCGGGCGTCTCAGCGCCTATTTCGCCGTCCCGGCCTCCGGTTCAGCCTTAATGGGTTCCAATGTCAGGGGATCGCGCAGGGGCAATTCGGTCAACGGGGCCGAGACCAGTTTGTCCAGCGAGACAGGGTGGTCCGGGTGGCCTTTGAGGATTTCCTCTTGGTTGCCCACCACCAGGATCGAGACTCGTTCCGGATGCAGGTGTTGTTTGGCAACTCGCTGAATGTCGTCGCGTTGGACGCGCTCGAGGCGCGCTCGGAATCCCTTCCAAAAGTCGGGGGCCTTGGCAAAGCGGCCGGTGAATTCTTCACGTGCCAAGATCCCGGCCACCTTGGACTTGGTGTTGAAGTTCTCCGGGAAGCTCTCGATGAACGATCGCTTGGCCGTCTGGAGTTCTTCCTCGGTCACGGGACTTGAGGCCATGCGCTTCATTTCCTCGAGCACGATGCTCGTTGCGTAGGCGACCGTGCGACTCTTGCTCTGGAAGCCCGCCCGGAAGGTCGAGGGGTACCAGACGCCCGCGGGAAACGAACTGCCGGCCGAATACGCCAAACCCTCATCGCTGCGCACACGGTTCATGATCCGGGAGGTGAAACCGCCTCCGCCGAGGATGTCGTTCATCAGCAAGATCGCGGGATAATCCGGGTCATCGCGCAGCACACCGGGCAGCAGTATCGACACACGGCCCTGGGGAACATCCTTGTTAACCACATAGACCCCGGGGGCGGCCGGCTTGAGATTCGTGGGGATCGGTGGCGGAACTTCTCCTGGGAACGGCCAGTCAGCGAAGAGTTTTTCCAGTGCTTGGACCATTGAGGCACGATCGAAGTCGCCGCTGACGGCCACGACGAAATTGGTCGGATGGAACCAGCGTCGATGGAAGGCTTGGAGGTCTTCGCGTTTGAGCGAGTTGACGCTGACCGAGGTGGGTTGGCGCGCGGCCCAAAATTGATTTCCGTAGCTGAGGGCTTCCAGTTCGCGGGCCTCGATGGAGGAGGAATCGTCGTTGCGCTGCTGGAGAGCTTGGAGGGTTTGCTGGCGTTGGAGTTCGAGCTTGTCGGCCTGGAACCGGGGTTGGGTCAGCACTTCGCGCAAGAGCGCCAAGCCTTCCGGCAAATCCTTGGAGAGGAGATTCAGGCTGACCATGCCGAGGTCGTCACCGATGGACGCAGCCATTTGAGCTGCCAGGAAAGCCAGGCGTTCGTCCAAGGCCTCCGCCGTCTTGGTGGCGGTTCCGCCCCGAACCAGCAATCCGCCGGTGAACGCGGCCAGGCCTTCTTGCCCCACCGGGTCGAGGTAGGCGCCGGAGCGCACCAAAATGGAGACCGTCACTAGCGGCAGTTCCCGATCCGGAACCACATACGCCACGGGTCCGGCCTTCAGGGCCACCCGGTACTGTCGGGGGTCCGGAGGCTCGTAGTTCAGAGCCGGAAACTTGAGGGCCTCCGGCCGAGGTGGGATGGCCGGAAGAGTGTCCGCCGACAACGCCACAGTCAGGGCGAGGAGCGCCAGGTGCCGAATCAACATAGGGAGACCATCCTCAGTGGGTGAGGCTTCGGCAAGCCCCTCCCGAGAGATGATCAACTCACCCGATGAATCCGATGGGTCTCGGAGCGACCCGCCAAGTCGATCTTCACCGAATCACCCTGCCGGTGGCCGATTAATTGTCGCCCCAATGGGGACTGCGGCGTGATCACCATGACCTCTTGACCTTCGACCGTGACTTCCGTGCCGCCGGCCCGGGGCGCCAGCAAGTAGGCGGACAGGATACCGCGACGTTCGGTCTCCACGTAGGCCCCAAGGTCGATGGGGCTCTCCGTGCTGAAGGGACGCTGGGTCATCGTCCGAATTTGTTGGATTGAGGCCTCCAATTCGCCCACCTGGCGCGCTTGTCCGCGGGCTAAGTATGAGGCTTCAAGACCGCGCGTGTCGTACTTGTTCTCCGCCTTGCTTTGTTCGTGGGTGGCTTCGGCCCGTGCCGCACTCGCTGCCTTGAGGTAGAGCGAAATGTCCACGGTCAGTTTTTCAACGATGTGCTGAATGAGGATCGCTTTGTTCATGGGTCTCGGCGCCGGGTGGGAAAATGATGACCGAGGTCTCGGCGGGGAAGCCGAGATTGCCGGGTCTCTCTTGGGAAAGAAACTCTATCCCCGGCCATTGATCTCGGTAGGCTAGGGGCGTTATGAGCCATTCCGCTCCCAATTCAACCATGGCTGTGTTTCTCGATCTAGAGAACATCGCCCTTGGAGCCCGTGATGCGCGGTTTCCACGGTTCGACATCCAGAAGGTGTTGGAGCGTCTCCTGCTGAAGGGCCACATCGTGGTCAAGTAGGCCTACTGTGATTTCGACCGCTATAAGGAGTTTAAGCGAGACCTCCACGAGGCCGCCTTCGAGTTGATCGAGATCCCGCACTTGCGCATGTCCGGCAAGAATTCGGCCGACATCCGCATGGTCGTGGACGCCCTCGACCTTTGCTACACGAAGGGGCATGTCGATACGTTCGTGATTCTCAGCGGCGATTCGGATTTTTCCCCGCTGGTTTCCAAGCTCCGGGAAAATGACAAGACCGTGATTGGTGTTGGGGTGAAGAACTCCACCTCGGATCTCTTCATCAACAACTGCGACACGTTCATTTACTATGATGATTTGGTTCGCGTGACGCCCTCCCGATCCCGAGTCCGCCCCAAGGCGCCGGCGCCGGTGGCAACCACCGGTCTTTCGTCCGCGTCCTCCGCCAAGGCGGCGCCTGTGTCTGCGGTGGAGGCCAAAGCGTCCCTGCTAGAAAAGACGTTCGACCAGGTGGTCGAGACCGTGGAAGACCTCGCCGAAGAGCGGGACGAAGACGACGTCATCTGGGGCTCGATGATCAAGCAGGCCATCAAGCGCCGTAATCCGGGATTCAACGAGCGGGCCTGTGGGTTCCGCTCCTTTAACGACCTGCTCATTGAGGCCAAGAAGCGTGGCCTCATCGACATGGAAGCCGATGCCAAGAGCGGCGGTTATGTGGTGCGTCCGATTCCCTGAGAAGGTATTCA
>JAPLUH010000033.1 GCA_026397675.1 Verrucomicrobiota bacterium | reverse complement strand
CCAGAAGGGCAGTTCAATTTCGTTGCGATAGAACTCGGCCGTCTTGGAGTGGAACGGCACCGGGCCGAGCGAGGAACCCTCGCCGCCATGCCAGCCGCCGTGCGACCACGGCCCCATCACCAGCGTGTTGAAGATGCCCGGGTTCTGCCGCTCGGTGGCGCGGTAGGTCTTGAGCGCACCCGAGAGATCCTCGGCATCGAACCATCCGCCCACGGTCATCACCGCGGCGCGGACGTTCTTCAGGTGAGGCGTGATGTCGTGACGGGCACACCACTGGGCATCGGTGATGTGGCCGATGAGGTTGTCCCAGAAGTCGATCTTGCCCTTGTAGTACCGATCGCCTAAGTCGCCCACCGCCCCGCCCCGCAGGAAGAACTCGTATCCGTCGGGCGTGCCGTAATCGAAGGGCACGGGCTCCTGACTGAGTGGGTTCTGGAGCTTCTGCCCGAAGAAGTTGAAGAAGCCGAAGTTGTGAGCCAGCAGGAACGCGCCGCCATGCAATGTGTCGTCGCCATCGAACATGTCGGCCACCGGGGCCTGCGGCGAAACAGCCTTCAATGCCGGATGCGAATCGATCATGCCCATGGCCGCAAAGAAGCCCGGGTACGAGATGCCGTCCATACCCACGTTGCCGTTGTTGTGGCGCACGTTCTGGACCAACCACTCGATGGTGTCCCAGGTGTCGGTGCTCTCGTCGGTGTCCTTCGGGCCGGTCTTGGTCGGCTTGTGCGGGCGGACGTCAACAAAGGTGCCCTCGGAGGCAAAGCGACCACGCACATCCTGGCACACGAAGATGAACTTCTCGCGCACCAACCCGTCGCCGAAGCCCGGATTGCGGCCAGCATCAACCGTGTACGGCTTGAGGTTGTACGGGGTCCGCCGCAGGAGGATCGGGTACTGGCCGGGCTCCTTCGGCGTGTAGACAGCGGTGAAAAGAGTCACGCCGTCGCGCATCGGAATGCGCACCTCGCGCTTGGTGTAATTGGCCTCGAATCCGCCGGAGTCGTCGGCCTGCACCCGGGCACAGAATAGAAGCAGCAGGATCGGGCAAAGCACTCTGGCCCACACAACACGGCATTGGACACCCATGGACCGAAGACTGGCCTGCCCCCTAGCCCGAGTCCATAACGAGAGACTGCGGGAGAACGCCGGGGATCGCTGACTCAGGAGTATACGCCACCCGCATCCGACACATCGACAACCCGACCTTAGCCGGAACGCTTTGAGTTAAATCGGTCGTGCTGGCCGCATCTTCTTCCGCCAAGGCTTCGTTGTTCGCTCGTTACGGGCCTCAAGCACGAGCCTCAGCGTGGCCCGCGCCTCGTTCTCGCCTCGTCTTGCAAAAGAATCCCGCCACGCCCTCTCTTTCCGTCTAACAGAAATCGTTCCGACCTCAGGGCAGGACGGCGTTGACCAGGGCGTTGCCGATACCGATGAGGGCCGCGCCCGAAATCAATCCGGCGCAAATGGGTTCGCACCCCTCCACCCAAAGGTCGTGCTGGGGTGTGCCCGCGACGGCCTTGCGGCCCATCCACCAGAACACAAAGGCCCCGATCCACATGGCCAGCGTGGACTCCGGCGGCAGCACCACCCCGAGCCCGATGGACACCGCCGACAACGGAAAGCGCCCCCGGGAGCGAATTCGCAAGCCTTCAAAAACCAACGCCATAACGGCAGCGATCGCCATGGCTACCATGGCCGAGGCCGGCAGGCTGCCCAACCCCTTGGCAATGAGATCGGCCACACCCTTCCACTGGACGGCCGCCGGCATGGCAAACTGCTCGGTGACCAGCGTGGCCGTGGAGCGGACGCCGGACGCATTGGGCGGCAGGAACAGCAGGTAAAACAACGGGGTGGCCGCGAGCGCGCCGGCCACGATGCCGATCACATGACCGACGGCCTGCTGGCGCGGTTTGGCTCCCAGCATGTAGCCGGGCTTGATGTCGGAGAGCAGGTTCGCCGCGTTCGATGCCACCTCGGCCGTCATGCCTGCCGGAATCAAATTGCTGGCTGGATTGGAGCGATCCAGCGAACCAATGGTGAACTGGGTG
>JAPLUH010000022.1 GCA_026397675.1 Verrucomicrobiota bacterium | reverse complement strand
TGGCCACCGGCCCTTGGAAAGCGGACGGCAAGTCGGGATCGGCGCGGGACGATGCTTCGGTTCGGCGCGCGCTGGTGAGGGATTTCCCCAACCTGTTCGCCCCGGAATACAATGCCACCCTCCAGCAGGCTTTGTTTTTGTCTAACTCGCCGATCCTCGAGCCGCTGCTCCAGCCCCAGGCGGGCAATTTGGCAGAACGCCTGTCCGCGTTGCTCGATGACAAGACCCGAGTGAAGACCGCCTTTCAGGCCGTATTGGGCCGCAGCCCAGACCGCGAAGAATTTCAAGCCAGTCTGGCCTACTTGGCCGATCATCCGGGGCCGGGGGGGCGTTCGCAGTTCCTGTGGGCGTTAATGTCCGGGGCGGAATTCCAGGTGAACCACTGACGTCATGACACCGCCCCAAGACCCGCACACCCCGATTCCAGGAATGGCCGGTGCCACCTGCGGTCAACCCGATCACGTCCTGCACCGGCGGAAGTTTCTGACCGGCCTGGGCGCGGCCGGAACCGTGTCGCTCGGCAGTTGGGCAGGGCTCTTCTCGCTGCCGGCCTTCGCTCAGCAGGCCAAACGCACGGCCAAACGGTGTATCCTCTTGTGGCTTTGCGGTGCGCCGAGCCAATTCGAAACGTGGGATCCCAAGCCCGGACGTATTAGTGCCGGCCCGTTTCGCTCGATCCCAACGAAGCTTCCGGGTGTCCACTTCAGCAGCTTGATGTCCCGTTGCGCCACCATCGCCGACAAGCTCGCGGTGGTGCGCTGCATGAAGACCGACCAGAACGAGCACTTGCAGGGCATCAACTTGCTCAATCGGGGCTCGGCACCCCGGCCGCCGTTCGTTCGTCCGGTGCTCGGGTCGGTGTTGGCCCAGCAGTTGGGGCACCTCGACAATCCGGTGCCCAATTTCATCCTTCTGGACCCGTGTCCCGAGGGGAACGAGTTCAAGGAATTTAAGTCCGGCAACTGGGCCGGATGGTTGGGGGCGCAGTATGGGCCGGTCCGCGTCGGCGGCGATTACCGCATCGAGAACGTACTGCGGCAGGCCGAGTTGTCTGCCGAGGATCATGAGTCTCGCAACGCCCTGCGGCGGTTCCTCACGCGAAAGTACGAGAACGAACGAAAATCGGCCGCGGCCGCCTCGCAGAATGCCGTGTTCGAGCGGGTCAAGGGACTGATGAGCTGTGCCGACCTCTTCGACCTCGAGAAGCTCCCGGCCAAGGATCGCGAGCGCTACGGCCCCGGGGCTTTCGCACAGCACACGCTTCAAGCCCGGCACTTGGTCGAGAATGGCGCGCCCTTCGTGATGGTCTCGAATGGCATGCCGTGGGACACCCACGTGTTACACAACGAGATTTACCAAAAGCTCACGCCGGAGCTCGACAACGTGATCTTCCAGTTGATCACCGACCTTGAGCAGCGGGGCTTGCTCGATTCCACCCTCGTGGTGGCCATGGGAGAATTCGGCCGCACTCCGTGGCTCAATCAGGCCCGGGGTCGCGACCACTATTCCAAGGCGTGGTCCTTGATGCTGGCTGGGTGCG
>JAPLUH010000163.1 GCA_026397675.1 Verrucomicrobiota bacterium | reverse complement strand
CCATCAGGCTGGACATGTCGCGCCCCGTGTTGATGACCCAGTGACCACCGCGGGCTTGGAAAGCGGCGATGCGCTCCTGAAGTGCATAGGGGATCTTCGGATCACCGAAGTCGTCGTGGATGGTGCCGTCGAAGTCGGTCGACAGCATCCGGAGAGAGGCACCAAGGCTCATGCGTAGGTTGAGACTGGAGTTGCCAGTGCCATCGGGCAAGGGCAGGTCCGCAGAATGGCGGGGAAGGCGGGGACCCAGATCTCGAAGCGCCGCCTCGGGTTTTGGTTCATCGTCAGGCACTGCATCGAAAGGACAACGGGAAGAGAGTTGCCAGGAAGGAACCAAGCCGGAGGTCGAAGTTTCGGGGTCCGCTGTTGTGATCAACCCTCAGGAAGGTTACCAGTGAGTGCGCTCTAATTTATGTCCAGCCACCAGGATCAGTTTGATGATGCTATGTTCGACTACTCGACCGGCGAGTACGCGGTCGCCATTTCGAAATTGCAGGCAATCCTTGCAGAGGATCCCGACCACTTTGATGCGCGCCTGGGTTTGGCCATGAGTCATTACCGCTTGGGCGATTACCCGACGGCCATTGCCGAAGGGCACCGTGCCGAAAAGCTCAAGCCCAACGAGCAGTTGGTGCATACCAATTTGTCGCTCTTCTATATGAAGTCGGGCGACAAGCAGACCGCCGAGAAGCACGGATTGCAGGCCCGTATTGCATCCTGGAAAGGCAACATGGCCGCTCCGGGAACTGAACCGGCCCCGGAAGAAGACGCCGACCTCCGCATGGCTCAACCCAAGGCCCAAGCCTTCAAGCTGCCCGAAAAGTTCCCCGACATGCCCTGGAAGAAAAACACCCGCCCGGGCGGTGACCAGCACTGAACCAGTCCGAGCCGAGGGGTCGGGTTGACAAAATCAAGGGTGAGGTTCTTGCTGAAGGCATCCCCCGAAGCCCAACTATCCCATGCCTGTGATACGCCCAAACCTCTCGTGTCGGGATGCGTTCACGTTGATCGAGTTGTTGGTCGTGATCGCGATCATCGCTATTTTAGCGGGCATGCTTCTGCCGGCTCTGGCCAAAGCCAAGTATCGGGGCAGCCGGATCGTCTGTGTGAACAACATCCGCAGCCAGTATCTTCCGCAAATCCTCTACGCCGACGACAACCGCGGGAAGTTTCAGCAGCATGACGACGGGAGCCCGGACTACCACCGCACCAGCGGTCGAAAAGACAGCATCGTCGATTCGTTGAAGGGCAAGTACTTGCAGGAGACCCGAGTGCTGATTTGCCCCGTCACGGCCAAGACCTTTGGCAAGCTGTGGCTCAACTACGCGAGCATGACCAACTTCGCCGACGCCTCCACCAAGGACTACGGCGGGTGGGATACCCCTGCGTCGATGGTGTATACGCCCTACATGTGGTTCGCGAACTTCCCGGGGATGAAGTTTCAGTCGATCAGCGGTAGCAAGGATCCCGCGGCGGCCGATATCGAGCCGGCCTGGCCCACGAAGTCTGATGAATGTGATTCCTCGAGGGCCTTCATTACCCACCGTGTGAGCGATTCTCCGGGTTCCGTCACCTGGGATGTCGGTCACCTCGGCCGCTTCAACGCCCCCAAGGTGAGTCGGCTCTTCCTTGAATTCTCGCTGACCCCGGATCAGCCGGTGGGTCAGGCCGATGGTAGCGTGATCGTTCGACCGAAGTCGCAAATCAAGGGCCGTGCGGTCGGGGGGCCGGGCGGCAATACGGTTTTCTGGTACTAGGCCGATGGTTTAGCCTCGCAAAGAAGGGTGACGCATCCATCGGGCGTCCAGAGGGCGTCCCCGTCTGGGTCCTTGGCGGCGGTCAGGCATCGCGCCATAATCCCGCCTCTCATGCGCATTACCCGACTTGAAGTTCGCGATATTCGCTTTCCGACGTCCAAAGGCTTGGACGGATCGGATGCGATGAATCCGGATCCGGATTATTCCTCGGCCTACGTGATCTTGCACACGGACACCGAATGGAAGGGCTACGGGTCTACCTTTACTATCGGCCGGGGCAACGACGTGGTTTGCGCTGCGGTCATGGCCCATGAACACCTCGTGGTGGGTCTCACGCTGGAGGAGTTTCGCGCAACTCCGGGCGCGGTGTGGCGGCGACTCAATGGCGACTCGCAGTTGCGATGGATCGGGCCCGACAAGGGCGCCATCCACTTGGCGCTAGCCGCCATCGTCAACGCCCTGTGGGACTTGTACGCCCGCCATGCCGGAATGCCGGTTTGGAAGCTGGTGAGCGGGTTTACGCCCGAACAGTTCGTGGCCTGCGTGGATTTCCGCTACCTGACCGACGCCCTGACGCCGGCCGAGGCTCTTGACTTGCTGCGCCGTGCCGAACCAGGCAAGGCCGAGCGCATCGCCCGGCTCGAGCGCGAGGGCTACCCCGCTTACACCACCAGCGCCGGATGGCTGGGTTACCCGGACGACAAGATTCGCCGCCTGTGCCGCGAGGCGGTGGCTGAGGGATGGAACCACATTAAGGTGAAGGTGGGTCGCGACCTGCCGGACGACATTCGCCGCCTCGGCATCATCCGCGAGGAAATCGGCTGGGATCGTAAACTGATGGTCGATGCCAACCAGGTCTGGGACGTGCCGCAGGCCATCGAGTGGATGCAGTCGCTGGC
>JAPLUH010000088.1 GCA_026397675.1 Verrucomicrobiota bacterium | reverse complement strand
ACCGATCCGGAGTTCGCGGACCGACCCTACATCGAGCCGGTGACGCCGGAGGCCGTGGAGAAAATCATCGTGCGCGAGCAGGCCGAAATGAAGCGCCTAGGGGCTACCGGTAAGCTGGTTCTGCTGCCGACGCTGGGCGGCCAGACAGCGCTGAATACGGCCATGAAACTGCACCATTCAGGGGTGCTCGAGCGGCTCAATGTGGAAATGATCGGCGCCAAGGCCGACGCCATCGAAAAGGGCGAGGACCGTCAGATTTTTAAAGACCTGATGTTGTCCATCGGTCTGGATGTCCCCATCAGCGGTACGGCTCACACTCTCGAAGAGGCCCGAGCCATCGCGGCCCGGATCGGCCGCTATCCGCTCATTATCCGGCCGGCTTACACGCTGGGCGGCACTGGCGGCGGCATCGGCTACAACCGCGAGGAGTTCGAAGAGATCGCCAAGCGCGGACTCGACCTGTCCCCGGTCAGCGAAATCCTTGTGGAAGAATCGCTCCTCGGCTGGAAGGAGTACGAGATGGAGGTCATGCGCGACCGCGCCGACAACTGCGTCATCATCTGCTCCATCGAGAACTTCGACCCGATGGGTGTGCACACGGGTGACTCCATCACGGTGGCCCCGATCCAGACGCTGACCGACAAGGAGTACCAAATGCTCCGCGATCAAAGCTTTGCGGTGATCCGCGCCGTGGGTGTCGAGACAGGCGGCTCGAACATCCAGTTCGGCGTGCATCCTGACACCGGGCGTATCGTCATCATCGAGATGAACCCGCGGGTCAGCCGCAGCTCGGCCCTCGCTTCCAAGGCGACCGGTTTCCCGATCGCCAAGATCGCCGCCAAACTGGCGGTGGGCTACCTGCTCGACGAGATCCGCAACGACATCACCCGCGAAACCCCGGCCAGCTTCGAGCCGACCATCGACTACGTGGTGACCAAGATCCCGCGCTTCGCCTTCGAGAAGTTCCCGCAAGCCGATCCGACACTCACCACGCAGATGAAGAGCGTCGGCGAGGCCATGGCCATCGGACGCACCTTCAAGGAATCGCTCCAGAAGTGCCTACGTTCACTGGAAATTGGCCGCAGTGGCCTCGGTGGCGACGGCAAGCCGTGGCGCATTGGTACCCACAGCTATGGTGATCGGGAAATCCTGCCCAAGGACCTCATCTCCCGGAAGCTCAGCTCCCCGAATGCCGAGCGCATTTTCTTCATCCGGCACGCGTTCCGGGCCGGATTTAGCATCGAGGAGGTCTTCCACCTCACCAAGATCGACCGCTGGTTCCTGATCCAAATCCAGGAGTTGGTGGATTTCGAGGAGGTCTTGGCCCAGTCGGTCAACTAAGCAGGACCGTCCAGCGAGCGATTTTCGGACACGCTCATCAAGCCCTCCGGTCAGGAGATCAAAGAAACTTGGCCTCCGGACGCTCACCCCGGTGACTGCAACTGGGTTTTGGTAGTTTCCTTCTCTGATTCCGGGCTGCGAAAGCCTCCCGCTGGGACTCCGAGTGCTAACATCAATTCCGCGGGCAGCCGACGGGGTTTGTCTTCAAGGTTGGTGCACACGTGGTCAGTGTGCCCTTCCACGCGCACCTGTCCCTCCGAACCCACGACGCGGTAGCCCACGTTCAACCGCACGCCCCGTGCCTCAAGCACCCACACTTCGATTCTCAGCACCTCATCGTAGCGGGCGGGGCTCCGGTAGCTGAGTTGGATTTCGAGGACCGGGAAAATCAGCCCTGCCGCTTGCCAATCGGCGAAGGATTTACCCATCGAGCGAAACCACTCACCCCGGGCCGCTTCGAGGAGTTCGAGGTAGCGGCCGTAGTAAATGTGGTTTCCCACCGTGCAGTCGGCATAGGTGACCCGGTGGAGATATCCGTAACGTTCCATTGCGACGAAGCCTTCCGGAAAATCAGCGCCGACTCAAACCGACAAGCCTGTCCATCACCCATCCCACGTTTTTATTGGAAGTTCGAGCGCGTCAGAACTTTGACAGCTGCTGAGTTCAAGCCAGAATCTACAGGGCATGGCCCCCGTTCAGCCGATCGCCACAGTCCCTTGTGAGCTGTGTGGAAACCACAACGTGGAAATCGTTGCGACTCACGACCGTGACGCATCTCCCCTGCAAGTGGTGATGTGCCCCCACTGTGGACTGGTTTGGAATGACCCGCGGCCCAGCGCCGATGCCTTGGCAGCCTACTACCGCGAAGAGTACCGCCAAGACTACAAGGGTACCCTGGAACCCAAACCCCGTCATACCTTGCGGGCCGCCCGCGTCGCCGTGGAGCGATGCCGCCAGCTTCGGGGCGACTTGACCTGTGGAGAACCGGTTCTCGATCTGGGAGCGGGTGGTGGGGAGGTTGTCTATGTGCTTCGTCACTTAGGATTCCCGGCAAGCGGCATCGATCCCAACGCCGCCTATGCGCGGTTCGCTCGAGAGCGTCTGCACGTTCCGGTGACCTCGGGCAGTTGGCAGGAGGCCTCGGTCGAACCGGGTTCCCTCTCGGCCGTAACGCTCTTCCATGTGTTGGAGCATTTAGACAGTCCTTTGCACGCGATGCGACTCATTCAGGGATGGCTCCGAGCAGGCGGACTATTGTGGATCGAAGTCCCGAATGTGGAGGCTGTTTGTCAGGCTCCCAGTCATCGATTCCATCGGGCTCACCTCTACAACTTCAACGCCGCCACGTTGGCCGCCCTGGGCCGCCGGGCCGGTTTTGAAGTAGTCCGCACGTTTACTTCGGCCGATGGCGGGAATGTCACGGCCGTGCTCCAAAAAACAGAGCATCCTGTCCCAGCCGCACCGTCTCTGCCGAGCAATGCAGACCATATTCGCAGCATCATCCAAGCACACACCTTGCTCGGGCATTGCCTCTCCGCGGCCCCGTATTTACGCCCCCTGCGGAAACTGAAACAACGGGTGTCCGAGACGATCGGGCTCCTAGGCAAAAAAACTCCCAAAGAGCTCATGGATCGAGTCATCCGAGAAGCCCTCCGATCTGGCGTCCTTTCGGTCGTCATCGATCTCAGCGAACTGGCGGCCGCTGCGATTTAAATCTCAGCGCTTGCGATTCTGTCACGCCACTCGCATCCCAAGACTCAGGCCCTATTCAAGAGGCAACCCCCTAAGGGGCAACCCCGTTCCGCTGGCGACGATCCTTGGGACGCGGACCCACCGTACTAACATCGATGGGTTTGAATCCGACCGCGTAGGCCGGCGAGCTTTTCCGTAGGCCCTTTTCTGGATGCTCATCATCGACCAGCAGCGGGTCAGCGATCCGCGAATGGACCTCCTGCCCGCGTTGCCGCCATTGCTCCCACGTCTGACCAGCGAATCGATAGGCTGCGACGTTGGTACCCGGGCGACGGTCGAACCACAGGTTGGCATCACTCGTGAAGTGGTTCGTGCCGCCGCTCCAGTCGCTCCCGAGCAAGGTTCCCGACTGAGTCATGATCACATTGTTGGTGAACCAGAAGGAACGGTGCGGCTCCGACCGGGTGCGCATGACCGAGTGGTTGGTATTCCAGGCCAGCAAGTTGTTGCGAATGAGGTTGTCGCGGCCGTAGTGCTGGTGGAATCCGGCATCGGTGCAACGGGTGGCGATGTTATTTTCTACGACAATGCCCGTGCTGCCCTCGTCGGTGTACAGCGCCCATCCGCCATAGCGGTAACTCTGGATGTCACGGAAGATGTTGTTGCGGATCACCGTGCCGGGCTGGGGCCCGAGGGTGTAGAAACCGCCCATGTCGCTCAAGCGCCCCTGCCCCACCCGTTCGACCAAGTTGTATTCGATGACGTTGGCGCGGCACGGTGTCTCTTGGTAGCCCCAGTTCCAACCCACCGAGATGCCGGTGTAATACAAATCGGCGATGTGGTTGTGGGCGATGTGGTTGCTGCCCGACTGGAAGACAATCACCCCGCAACCGGCCGGGAAGACTCGGCCCAGCCGTAAGACCTCGTTGTCGGTAATTTGGTGAGAATGACACGCATCCCGAGCACTGGGCTGAGTATCGCCCGGTTCACCAATGCGCAGCCCACCCGCCCCGATGTCGCGCACCAAATTACCGGCCACTCGCCACCGTTGAGCCCCCCGGCCCAGCTCCAGCGCATACCCGCCGAGGTTGGCAAAGGTGCAATCCTCAATGACGCAGTCCGTCGCGTGGGTAGCCCGGAAAGCACCCCGGATAGGAACCGCCGACTGGGGCGATTGGAGGCCTTCGCTGGGAATGCCGTCATCGGTCTCGGCGAAGGTGATTCCCGAGAACGTCACGCCTTGAACCTGGCTTCCTAATTCTTCATCTCCCTCGATCCGGACTAATTCGGTGAGGCGAGCAGCAACGACCGGCACCCGGTTCAGGTTAACTCCCCGAGGAGCCAGATACCTCAACCAGCCCGTCTGGGTGTCGAGATACCATTCACCCGGTTGGTCGAGGGCATCGGGCACGTTCTCCACCCA
>JAPLUH010000464.1 GCA_026397675.1 Verrucomicrobiota bacterium | reverse complement strand
CGATGGGGAACGGTTGGCCCTCAGCGGTCCGCTGGACGAGCCGGTGTTCGACTTCCGCTACGAGGCTTCGTGGGAACCGTTGGCAGACGGGGGAGGGTACTCGTTGGTGTTGGCAAATCTTCGAGCGCCGGGTGATCCAGCGTTGGCGGCATCCTGGAAGCGCAGCACCCAGTTGGGTGGATCGCCCGGCGTGCCCGATGCCAACACGGCCGAGGAGTCGGTGCGTGTGGTGGCCGAACGAGAGGCAACAGGTATTCGCATTCGCTTCGATGCGGTGGCGGGTTCTTCCCACCGCTTGGAGGAACGGGTTTCTCTCTCGGAGGGTGATTGGACTTCGTTGAACACGTGGCCCGCTGCCACGGCCCCCCGTGCCGAGGAGTTCCGCATTGAAACCTCAGGCACCACCCGGTTCTTCCGGGTGCGTCGGTTCTGACCCGATTCGGCTGATTGGGGCGATTCAGGCAATTAGGATCGAAGTGCGATCGGTTCGAGAATCGGGTTTCCTTCCGGGGTTTGCGGGTTTGAAGTGTCGGCATGAACCGAGTGTTGGTGCTTTTCGATTCGTTGTCGGGCAACACCGCCAAGATGGCGGAACTGGTGGCCGAGGGGGCCCGGATGGTGCCCGACACCGAAGTGCGGGTGCGCTCCATCGCCGAGGCCACGGCCGACGATGTCCTGTGGTGTGACGGTCTCGCACTGGGTAGCCCGACCAACATGGGCATTCTGTCGTGGCGGATGAAGCGCTTCTGGGACGAGGTCATGGGCCCGCACTGGATGAAGGTGGATGGCAAGATTGGCTGCGCCTTTAGCACCGCTGGCGGATGGGGCGGAGGGATGGAGTTGGCCTGCCAGAGCTTGCTCACCGTGTTGATGAACTTCGGGTTCCTCGTGTTCGGCGTCACCGACTATGCAACGCGTCTGCACACGCCGCACTATGGGGCTGTTGTGGTGAAGGAACCTCGGGGTGAGGACGCTGAGGGTGTGTGCCGACTTCTGGGTCGCCGTTTGGCCGAGTGGACGGCCGTCCTCGTCCATGGTCGCAAAGAGTTGCATCCCTTGCTGAACCCGGATCGCCGCCCGCCGGGATGAGGAGGTGCAGCGGGTCTTAGTAACAAATAAGCCTACCCCTCTTTTTTTAACCCAACGCGCCTTAACCCAACGCGCCACGATGACCTTTTTCCAAAGAATCCGCCTTCTCTTATTCCTCGTTGTGCTGTTGTTGCCAACCCGGTGAGAGAGCTCCCCGATGGAAGCCGGAGCAGATTGCGCTTGAAGGCCCTTCCGTGGACCCGCAGAAACGTCGTGCCGGCGGCAGCCCAAGCGGTTGAATTTGCCCGGTGCACCCAATCATGTTGAATGCCTTTGTCCGTGGACTGTTGGTGGGCCTCCTGCCGTTGGCCGGCTCCGTTGCTTTGTTGGGCGGCTCTCCGCCGGATGCCGCAGCTCGCCTGCCGGTAATCCGCCGTCAGCCAATTAGTCAAGGGGCCTACGCCGGAGAGACGGTGACCCTTTCGGTGGGCGCCGTACCGTCCTCCTTGGATGCGTCTGCGGTCCTGACTTACCAGTGGTTGGCCGGCACCAACCGGACTCCCATCGCCGCGGGAGCCTACAATTCGACGAGCGCGACCTTGCCTCAGTTGGTCCTGACCAATGTCGCTACCGCTTACAGTGGTTTGTTCCGGGTTGCCGTTTCTTCTGGAACTAACACGGTAGTGAGCGAACCGGCCACTGTGTCGGTGGTTGTTGGGGTGGCGTCACGGCTTCGGTTGGCCACGGTCTCGGTCAGCACGAACGTTGCTTCTGGATTGGAACGTCAATTTTCGTTCCCGGTGATTTTCTCGGTGATGGGGCCAGATCGGGGTGTCGGAGTGACATGGACCTTCGACCCCACGGTGGTTCGGAATTTGGTCTTCGTCCCCAGTGCCGATGCACCGACTAACACCACGGTTCGTACCTCGTTGGAGAGTGGCCGATTCTCTTTTGCGTACACCCTGACCAATGACGCCTCCGTGGGGTTCTCAATGGATCAGCAAATGGGTCAACTGGTTCTGACTACATCTACCGATCGGGACCCTGCCCAGGCGTTGGCGGCTGCCCAGTTGGTGCCGGTGCAGGACGATCCTTCGACGAACATTGCCCGCCCATTCCTGCCGTTGCCCAGTGGCAGTGACCGAGTCTTGGGAACTAATTTAGCGGATCGGGTGACGTTCCCCCTCAATATCTTGATGACGCCGCAGGTGATTCCGAGCGGATCGGTCACTCTCAATCGACAGAC